>URMR01000009.1 GCA_900548935.1 uncultured Collinsella sp. | reverse complement strand
TTAAAAGGGAAACTTTTTTCAAAATACATCTGATGTATTTCATGAACGATCTGTTTTTGACGGTAAACGGCTACTTACAGCTCTCCATTGTCGGAGCGAACCACCGCGGCTTCTGTCAAATGAGCTAGAATAGCTCTGATGAATTCTTTTGATATGAGGTGAAGCGTGGCACGAGCCGATTCGGGACTCCCCGAGCAGATAGCAGATAAAATCATTCAACTGATCCTGGATGAGCATCTTGAGCAAGGCGACCGCCTGCCCAAGGAGGCTGTACTCGTCGAGCGCCTGGGTGCTGGCAGGAGCACCGTACGCGAAGCCATGAAGCTGCTGCAGTCGCGCAACATCGTGCGCATTAAGCAGGGCTCGGGCACCTATGTGGCATCAAACCCCGGCGTTGCCGACGACCCGCTGGGCTTTACCTTTATCGACGACAAGCAGCGTCTGGCGCGCGACCTACTCGAGGTGCGCTTTATGATCGAGCCGCAGATTGCACGCATGGCAGCCGAGCACGCAACCAACGACCAGGTCGTCTGTATCAAAGAGCTCTGCGACGAATCCGAGCGCCTGGCCGAGGCCGGTGAGGATTACTCCGCCGCCGACGCCGCGTTCCACAATGCCATTGCCGAGAGCTCCGGAAACCTCGTCGTTCCCCGCCTAATGGGCGTGCTCAAGGCGTCTGTCCCCCTGTTTATTGACGTGACCGGCAAAAAGCTGGTTGAGGAGACCATCCGCACCCACCGTGGCGTGGCCGACGCCATCGCCGCGCGCAATCCCACCGCAGCGCACGATGCGATGTATTTGCATCTGGTGTACAACCGCAACATGATCGCAGAGGGCACGCAGGAACAGAGCGAATAAACGTCCGCGCGGCAAGGGCGAGATCACCGTTTACCTTTTAAAAGTGAACGTTCACCTGATTTTAGGAGAATCTGATTTTTAAATCCTCCTCTTCTCCTATACTGACCTTGTATGAAAAGCAAGACTTATATAGATGAACGTTTCTTTTGAAAGGATCGCTATGTCTGATCTTATGGACAGCTTCCGTCTGGACGGCAAGGTCGCACTGGTAACCGGCGCCACCTATGGCATTGGCATGGCTATCGCCGAGGCGCTCGGAGAGGCTGGCGCCAAGATCGCCTTTAACGCACGTCACGCCGACAAGGTAGCCGAGGCCGAGAAGCACTACCGCGAGTTGGGCTTTGAGGCTCATGGTTACGTGGCAGACGTCACTGACGAGACTGTCGTCGCCGAACTCATCGCCAAGATCGAGGCCGACTTTGGCACCACGCCCGACATCCTGGTCAACAACGCCGGCGTCATCCAGCGTACCCCGATGCTCGACATGAGCGCCGAGGACTTCCGCCGCGTCGTCGATATCGACCTCAACGCACCGTTTATCGTGTCAAAGGCCTGCCTGCCTGGCATGATCGCCAAGGGCCACGGCAAGATCATCAACATCTGCTCGATGATGAGCGAGCTGGGTCGCGAGACCATCGCCGGCTATGCCGCCGCTAAGGGCGGACTCAAGATGCTCACCAAGAACATCTGCTCGGAGTTTGGCGAGGCCAATATCCAGTGCAACGGCATTGGGCCCGGCTACATCGCCACGCCGCAGACCGCACCGCTGCGCGAGACGCAGCCCGACGGCAGCCGCCACCCGTTTGACCAGTTCATCATTGCCAAGACGCCAGCAGCCCGTTGGGGCACGCCCGAGGACCTGAAGGGCCCCGCCGTGTTCTTGGCTTCCGATGCATCGAACTTCGTCAACGGCCACATCCTCTACGTCGACGGCGGAATCCTCGCATACATTGGAAAGCAGCCTCAATAAGCGTCGCCGCAACTGCCCATATCAGGTTTCATCCACTCGTTTTTCATTTGAGTTGCGGTGAGATAAGGATTGGTTTTGGCTTCTATCAGGCAAAACAGTCCGTATTTCACCGCAAGTTAGAAATAGAAAGGTAATTCGCAATGAAAATCGCTCTGATCAATGAGAACTCTCAGAACTCCAAGAACCCCATGATCGAGGCTGCCCTTAAGAAGGTTGTCGAGCCCATGGGCCACACCGTCTTTAATTATGGCATGTATGCCGATGCCGACTCCAAGCCCCTCACCTACGTGCAGAACGGTATCCTTGCCGCCGTGCTGCTGAACTCCGGCGCTGCCGACTACGTCGTGACCGGCTGCGGCACCGGCGAGGGCGCCATGCTCGCCTGTAACTCCTTCCCCGGCGTGCTGTGCGGCCACGTTGCCGACCCGCTCGACGCCTACACCTTTGCCCAGGTCAACGATGGCAACGCCGTTGCCATGCCCTTCGCCCTCAAGAACGGCTGGGGCCAGGAGCTCAATCTTGAGTACACCTTCGAGAAGCTCTTTGGCTTTGGTTCGGGCAACGGCTATCCTGCCGAGCGCGTTGAGCCCGAGCAGCGCAACAAGAAGATCCTCGACGGCGTGCGCGCTGTGACCATGCGTCCGCTCGTCGACGTCCTGGGCGAGATCGATCAGGACCTGGTGAAGGGCGCACTTGCCGGCGAACACTTCCAGGAGTACTTCTTTGCCAACGCAACCGACGAGGCCATCATCGCCAAGGTCAAGGAGATCCTGGGCCTCTAATCGCACGACTCATTGCAGCTAACGCAAGCGGCGGTCGTCCCATGTACGGGACGACCGCCGCTTTTTGCTATCTACCGACCGACGCCGCGGGGATAGGCCTCACATGCACCAAGGGGTTGACTAGAGCTCGCAAGCAACCTTGTAGCCATCGCCGATGGCGTCGCGGATGTTGCCGCACTTGTTGGCATCGCCCAACACGTGGGTGGTAACGCCGGCTGCAGCAAGGTCGTCGGCCAACTTGGTATTGGGACGATAGCCCATGGCAAGTACCAGCGTATCGGCATCGGCGATGGTGTGGATCTCGCCGTCCTTTTCGTAGCTGATGGCATCCTCGGTAATCTCGGTCACCTTGGCCTCGGTCAGCACGTGGACGCCCTTTGAGAGCATGCGCGTGATGAGCACCGCGCGACCGGCGCCGCCCTCGTTGGCGGCGAGCGTCTTGGTCATCTCGATAACGGTGACATCGCGATTGGCCGGCGAGAGGTCGTTGATCAGCGGGGCCAGGTAATCGGCCGTCTCGCAGCCGACGGTGCCGCCGCCGACGATGACGATCTTCTTGCCCGGGAAAGCCTTGCCGCCCAGCAGGTCGTCGGCCGTCATAACCTGCTTAAAGCCCTGCATGAAGGCCGGAGCGATGGGCTCGGCGCCATAAGCCAGGACGACCTCGTAGCCGGCGTAGTCGCGCTGAATGTCCTCGGCAGTAAGCTCGGTGCCAAATACGCACTTCACGCCGGCCTCGGCCAGACGACGATACTGATACTTGGTCACACGGGTGAGTTCCTGCTTTGCCGGCGGAACGGCTGCGATGCGCATCTCGCCGCCCGGCTCGTCCTGCTTATCCACGAGCACCACGTTGTGGCCGCGCTTGGCGGCAATGTAGGCTGCCTCCATGCCCGCAGGACCAGCGCCCACAACCAGTACGTTCTTGGCCTCGGCGGCAGGCTCGTAACCGGCCTCGTCGCGCTCAACATCGGGGTTGACGGTGCAGGAGATGCGCTTGCCAAACATAATGCCGTTCAGGCAGCGCAGGCAGCCAATGCAGGGGCGGATGTCGTCGGCGTTGCCGGCAGCGGCTTTGTTGCAGAACTCGGCATCGCACAGATTGGCGCGGCCCATCATACAGATGTCGGCAGCGCCGTCCTCGATCAGCTCCTCGGCGATCCAGACCTCGTTAATGCGGCCGACCGTGGCAACGGGAATGTTCACGTGCTTCTTAATCTCACGCGAGCAGGCGGCGTGCGAGGCCTGCTGCGTACCGGCGGCGGGAATCGCGGAGCCGCGCTTGATGGTGGTGCCGCCCGACACATGAATCATGTCGACGCCGGCCTTCTCCAGGCGACGTGAGACGTAAATCATGTCGTTGAGGGTCAGGCCGCCATCGGTGTACTCGTCGCCCGAGATACGAACGTCGATGATAAAGTCCTTGCCGCAGCGCTCGCGAATCTCGGCGATGACCTCGAGCAAGAAGCGCATGCGGGCGTCGAGCGAGCCGCCGTACTCGTCGGTGCGCTTGTTGTAGAGCGGAGTCAAAAAGCCGCCGAGCATGCCGTGGGCGTGTGCCGCATGGACCTCGACGCCATCGACACCGGCCTTCTGCATGCGCACGGCGGCGTCACCGAACTGATGCGTGAGCTCGTGGATCTCATCGACCGTGATGGGACGCGGTGCCTCGCGGGCGTAAGACGGGCCCACAAAGGACGGAGCGATCAGGCGCGGCGTGCCCGGAATGTTAAAGGCCATATAGGCGGGGTGGAAGAGCTGCGGCATGATCTTGCAGCCATACTCGTGGACGGCCGCGGCGAGCTTTTCCCAGCCAGGGATAAACGTGTCGTCGTAGCAGCACATGTCACCCGGCAGATAGGTATAGGTAGGCTCGACCGTCACGACCTCGGTGATGATGAGGCCCACGCCGCCCTTGGCGCGGGCACGGTAATGATCGACCAAGTCATCGGTCACATAGCCATGATCGGCCAGGTTGGTAGATACCGGCGGCATAAAGACGCGGTTCTTGACCTCGGTCGTACCGACCTTGATCGGGCTAAAGAGCATTGGATAGGCAGAGGACTCCATACAGGGTTCCTTTCATTTGAGCCGCTCGGCGGCAGTTGCTAACGTACCTATCGTATCAGCAACCGCCGCGTCCGTACTCGCTCGCACTCCCCCGCCTTTAATCCGATCCCCACAAAAAGTTGCGGTGGAATACGGAGTAGATAAGGCCTTTGGCAGCCAAAACAGTCCGTATTTCACCGCAACTGATGGATGGGATGTGTTAGAGACCCAGGTAGCTGGTCATGCCTTCGACGGCGAGCTTGGCGCCTGCCACGGCATGAACCACGGTGAGCGGGCCGTTAACCACGTCACCGGCGGCAAAGACACCGGGCACGGTGGTCATGCCGTTCTCATCGACCGAAAGAAGGCCGCGATGGTCGGTCTCCAAGCCACCCGTCGTAAGCACAAGCTTGTCCTTGGGCACCTGCGAAGCCGCAATCACAACTGTGTCGGCAGACGCATGGTCGAGCTCTTCCTCGTAGCCCACCACATTGTTGTCCTCGTCAAAGATAGCCGTTTCGAACACCGGACCGTTATCGTCGATGGCGCAGATCGCCTTGCCGCACACAATCTCGGCACCGTCAAGCTCGGTCAGCTCCACCTCGTCATCGATGGCCGAGATATGGCGCGAGCGGGCATACACGGTGACCTTGCGAGCGCCCGAGCGCAGGGCTGTGCGGGCAACATCCATGGCAACATTGCCGGCACCGATGACCGCCACGTTCTGCCCGATTGCCACGCTCGCGGGATCGACCAGGTAATCGATACCAAACAGCACGTTGCCGCGCGACTCGCCGGGAATACCCAACTTTCGAGCTCGCCAGGTACCGGTACCAACAAAGACCGCATCGTAGCCGTCGCGCAGCAGGTCATCGATGTGCAACGCGCCGCCGATGGTGGTCGAAGGGCGCACGCGCACGCCGAGCGAGCACATCACGTGGCGGTACTTTTGCACGAGCGCACGGGGCAGGCGGAACTCGGGGATACCGTACTCCAGCACACCGCCGATCTCAGGGCGCTGTTCAAATACCGTGACGGCACAGCCCAGCTGGGCCATCTTAATGGCCACGGTAATACCGGCAGGACCGGAACCGACCACAGCAACCTGTTTGCCGCACGACGGCGCGGGCGTCCACTCCTTACGATCCAAATACGCTGTTGAGATATAGTTCTCGATGCTCGAGAAATGTACGGGTGTGCCCTTGCGGCCCTGGATGCACGCGCCCTCGCACTGGCCCGAATGGTTGCAAACCATGGAGCAGACCGCGCTCATGGGATTGTTCTGGAACAGCAGCTCGCCCGCTTCTTCTAGACGACGCTGTTTGAACAGGTCGATGACCTGCGGAATAGGCGTCTGAACCGGGCAGCACTTAATCTGACAGAACGCCCTTTTACAACCTAGGCAACGATTCGCCTCTTCGACAATGTGGATAGCCACGCAACTCCCCTTTTTAATGCAATCCAATGGGGGCGACGATAAAGACCCTTCACCGCCGCCCCCATACAGGTAATCTCAATCTGCCGACACGGCAAAAGCCAATGCTATAACTCGCGATGAGAAGCCCCGCAGCGAGCAGACATGTGCTCGAGTGTCGCCAGGCAGTCAGCCGCCGTCGCCGGTACGCTGTTCTCGACCACGCAGGGAATCCCAGGGCAGGCGGCAGCCGCCCAGGCCACTACGGGCTCAAAGTCATAGCGGCCCGTCTCGCCCACGCCATGACACACCAGACGTGAACCCGTACCGTCGCACCAACCGGCTTCGTCCTCGTTGTCGACGACCTCATAATCCTTGGCGTGCAGCACGCGGATCTTGCTGCCGCATAAGTAGAGCATGCGCGCGGTGATTTCCTGCGCTTCGTCAACGACGCTGGGGTGCAGCAGCGACACTGGGTCATAGATCACGCCGAGCGACGGGCTCGAGACGCGCTCCAGCACTTCACGGCAGCGATCTGGCGTGTTAACGGTCTCGTTCCAACCAGGCTCGATCAGTATTTGCCCGCCCACGGCCTCGGCCCGATCGCAGACGCGTGCAAGCCCGTCTGTAAACGCTTCGAGTGCCCCATCGGTCATGCGGTCGTCAGCAACGCGGTTCTGCGCATTGGGGCGACCGGTCTCGGTGCCAACCGGGCATCCGCCGAGAATCTGGGCAAAGTTCAGGCATGCCTCGTACTCGGCATAGTTATCCATGAGCTGCTGGCGATCGGGCGTCGCCAAATTCTTATAGCAGCCGAGCACGGCGACCGAAACGCCCGCCTCGTCGAGCACCGCACGCAAATGGTCGGCAAGCTCGCGGGTCAGGCCGCCTCGATCGATCCCCATCGATGCGTAGAGCACCTTGCTCGGCAGCTGAATGCACGAAAAGCCCAGCTCTCCCGCCATGCGAATGCGTTCCTCGACGGTCCCCTGCGGAAGGTCGTGCAAACGTACGCCCGGAGTAATAGCCCCCACGTTATTCACATCCCTTATGAGCGTTGATGCCCGGGGTGTATCCGCCAAACGGGTCCTCGATAGAGCACACGCCCGAGGGAGCAAGCGGGTCATGCCTGCCGGCCAGTTTGTCGTGATGCATGGTCTCGATATAGGCAAGCACCAGCGGCGCCACGCCCTTCGCATCGTTTTTGACGATAGGCTCGCTCATGTAGTAACCAAACGTGCCCTCGCGGTGCGCGGTGTTTCCCAAGCCCGCGACCAGGCAGATGTTGTCGAGCGCCAGCTGCCCATCATGCTCGGACAGGCAGGTCTCGCAGATGCCGTCGAAGGCGCGACGGCCGTACTGGTAGTAACGCTCGCCCAGCACGCCTAGACGCACGCCCTTCATGATGGCATTGGCAAAAATCGCGCTACCAGACTCCTCCAGGTAGTTGGGGGCGATATTGGGCAGGTTGATGACCTGATGCCACATGCCGGTCTTCTCGTCCTGATACGGCAGCATGGCATCGATCAGGTCGTGGAACATCTTGCGAATCTCGTCCTTCTCGGCTGACATCGAAGGCGGCATGAGCTCCCAGGTGTCGATGAGTGCCATGGCAAACCAGCCCTCGGCGCGCAGCCAGAAGTTAGCCGAAAGGCCGGTGACCGGGTCGCACCAGAACTGTTTGCGGCTCGCGTCGTAAGCGTGATAGTACAGACCGTTGAGGGGGTTGCGCATCAGGTCATGCACAACCTGGAACATATGGAAGCTGTCCGAGCAGGCACGACGGTTGTGGAAACTCAGCTCGTACTGCATGTAGAACGGCTGGGCCATGTACATGCCATCGAGCCAGATCTGGTTGGGATAGACGGCCTTGTGCCAAAACACGCCTTCTTTGGTGCGCGGCTGGGTCTCGAGCTGGCGGTAGATGGTGTCCATGGCGGCACGGTACTTGGGCTTGCCCACCAGGTCATACAGCTTGTAGAGGGTCTTGCCCGCATTGACGTTATCGAGGTTGTACTCCTGCGGGTTGTAATGCTTGATGGTACCGTCGTCCTGGACAAAGAAATCGATGTAGTCATCGGCAAAGGTCAGGTAGCGCTGCTCACCCGTGATCTCGTACAGCTCGATGAGCGCCTTGATCATGCAGCCGTCGATATAGTTCCAGGTGTTCTCCTTGCCGGCGCGAATCTTTTCGATATTCCAAGCCGGCGCCTGCGGCGTAGAGGTTTCGATCAACTGCTCGATATAACGGTCCAGGATTTGATTGCAACCCATTGCTGTCCCCTCTGACATAAACGATAGGTGAACGTTACCCCTAGTGTAACGCGAACGGGGAATATAGGGTGAACGTTAACCCTATATTCCCCGCAAACGGCAGACTTTTAGCGGCAAACGGCGGTGAGACCCGCGGCGATGCGATGCGCCAGGCGCTCATAGCCAGCCGGGCTGTAGTGCAGACCGTCCGGCATATAGAGCTCGCGGTGCTCCGGCAAAAACGGGCTGATACCGCTTTGCGCATACAGGTCAATCACAGGAACGGAGTAGCGGTCACAGACCTCGAGCATCGCCTTTACGTAGGCGACCTGCGTCAACCCCAAGTGGTTGAGCTCGTCGCTTGCCGGGATATCCTTCTCGTGCTTACCGCTCGTCTTGCACGGCGTCATAAACACGAGCTTTGCCCGAGGCGAGCGTGCCGTGATGGTGCGGATCAGGTAATCGAGCGCACCGTAGAACTCATGCACATCGGTACTGCCCAACTCGCCAAGCGGCACGTTGCGGCTAAAGTCGTTGACGCCGCCAAAGACAATGTAGATATCAGCCGCATCGTCGATGCCGCCCAGACGCTCGACAAACGAATCGGTACGGTCGGCCTTGATGGCGATACGCGAACCCTTGATGCCAAAGTTCTCGACGGCCGCGCCGCCCAGCAACGCACCCAAGTGCGAGGTCCACGAGATGTCGTTGCCGCCTGCGCCGCATCCGTTATCCCCCCATGTGGTCGAATCGCCAAAGCAGCAAATGGTCGATTCACTCAAACTCTTCGTTTCCATAATCTTCTCCTCATCCGCCCATCGGCAGTCATACAGGAACGTACCGTTTATTCGCAGCATGCCGAGGGGCTATGCACGGGCGCATTCCGCAACGTGCGAATCGAGCCATTCGATATCCTCGACAAGATGTGCCACGCCCAGATGGTGTTCACCCGGACACACCTCGTGCCGCAGGCCATCTCTGCGACCCAGCAACTTGTAGGCATCGCGCACGATCTCGAGCTGCTCGTCAACATTTTTCAGCCCGCGCGAACCGTTCAGATGATCCTCTTCACAGCTCTGCACCAACAGCGGGCGTGGCGCAATGAGCGAGGCAATATCGCCCATGTCGAGCAAGCGCCAAAGTCCGGGTGTGTAGTTGCAGCTGCAATTGCCGTTGAGGTGCAGCAGCGAATCGTCGACACCGTACAGATAGCCCGAGACAAACGCCTTGCGCACACGCGGGTCGAGTGCGGCCAGGTACAACGTCATGTAGCCGCCACCCGAAAAACCAAAGCAACCCAGGTCATCCGTGGCAATGTCGCCGCGCGCCTCTAGGTAATCGATCAGACGCATGTTATCCCAGGCGTTGAGGCCCGCAACGGTAAGTCCCAGCGGCTCGGCCATGCGCGCCTGGTTTAGGCACGTGCCGCGCAGAAAGCTGTTCTCGTCATCGCCCTGACCCTTCCAGTCACGACGGTATCCCCAACCGCGCGCATCAGGGCAGACGGTCACGTAACCCATGCGTGCCAAACGCAGACCGTAGTCGTAATTGAACTTACGCACGGCATCATCGACCGCCGGCACGCCCGTCACGCCCGCAACACTTGCGGCGCCTGCTCCCTGATGGCCATGCGGGCAGATATAACAGCGTTTGAGTCCCCGCTCATCAAGCTTAGGATGAGACGGTTCCAACAGGTAGAACGGCATCCAAACATCGCGCTCGACCTGCAGTACCGCATGAGTACGCACAATGCCGCCGGCAACCCGAACGCGGCTGAGCTCACGAAGTTCAGTCGGGGCGCGGTCCATAAGCGAAAGGCCCAAAACATCGTACAGGCGAGTCCTGGTCGCAATCCTCCACGCCTCAAAGTCTGCAGGGGTCTTGCCCGCAAATGCCGCCGAGCGCCCTTCGCGCTTCAGTCGGGCGCGCAGCGCAGGCTCGTCTTCGCAGTACGTCTCGATGTGCACGGTACGGCCATTGGCAGATAGCCTAGTCGTCTCAACCGCATCACCGGTGCCTCCCTCGGGATCCCAGCCATCCGCACCGGCAAGCACCTGCTCGCGAGCGTACCCGGCGGCAGCCATCACATCGAGTTCATTCGCCCACGGCACCCAGCCGGTAGTATCACCCGCCGGCCCATGCAGAATCGCGCCAGCATACTGCACGCAGTTGTGCGCCGCCGGCTTATTCCAATCCCACCAGCCTTCGCGCTTGATATGTCGCCCCAGCCAGCAATCGATCAGCACAGTTTGCGCCCATTCGCGCCAAGGACGACCCAGGTAGACCGAATCCGGCGCCACGCCATCCGGAGCTGTAAACGAACAGCCGTGGAACACAAAGCCGTGCGGCTCGCCTTCGGGCGTCGACGCCGCCGTCACGTAGCCGTTCACGTCCATATCGCGGTTGAGCGAGCGAATCTCGCACCCCTCAAAGTAGGCACGCGCGCCGCCAAAGATAAAGTCGACATCGCCCTCGATCCGGCAACGTCGAAAATACTGGCGCCCCACCCGGCGCGGCGCATACTGTTTGGGTCCTATGAACCCGCCCGGTTTGGCCTCATGCGGCGGCAGCGGACCCAAAAACAGTGTGTCCTGGTGCCCCTTAATGCAGCAGGCATCGACAACCAGACGGTCGCCATCGGCATACAGGGCAATCGCCTGACCGACCTCGCGCCCATCGCCGGCATCATTTACGATCGTTAGGTTCTCGAGCCGCACGTCGTCGGCATCGACCAAAACGGTATAGGTCCTAAAGGTGCCGAGCATTCCGTCGATGCCCGATCCGTCCCCCGAGGGCATCTTGGCGCCCAAGCCGCCCACGATACGCACGCTATCGGCCGTCTCTCCCTCAATCGTCACATGCGAGCGATGAATCTCGACCCGCTCGCGATACTCGCCCGGATCGACGCGAATCATCACCGGTTGCTCGGCATCCGGATAGAGCTGATCGGCTGCCGCCAAGGCATCGGAAATCGTTGGATACGCTCCTGCCGCAGCCCTCGAAACGCGCAGCGTATAGATACTTTCGCTCATCGTCCATCACGCTCCCAGGAAGCGAACTGTTCAGGCCAGCCCTGAACTTGTGGCTGAATATGCTCGGCGCAGCCCTTAAATGCCGTTAGGGCCGTGGCGAGCGATGCCCCATGCTTTCCATGCGGAAAGACATGTAGGCTAAAGCCAATCCCGTGGTCGGCAAGAGCCTGCGCAAGAAGGAGGCTATTTTGAACTGGTACCGATGCATCCTCGGCGGTATGCCACAAGAACGTACGGGGGAAGCCATCGCCCACCATATTCTCGATCGACAACTTTTGAGCCAAAGCGCCATCGGCACCCGTTAGGTGTTCAAACGAACCACGATGAGCATAGGCCCCCGAGCTTACGACCGGATAGCCCAAGCAAAGTGTGTCAGGCCGAATCGACTCAGGCGATGCCGCGATCGACTCTGCAAGCCAGGGTTGGTCCCAAAGCGCCCCGAGCAAGCCAACTAGATGCCCACCGGCCGAAAAACCCATGACCGTAATCCGATCAGGATCGACACAGTACTCTGCCGCATGGCTTCGGACGGTATCGACCGCCCGCGCGAATTCTTGCAATGCCAGCGGATAGACAGCCGGAGCAACCGAGTAGTTCAGCACAAACGCTTGGTAGCCCATCGCCAACAAACGGAGCGCTACCGGCTCGCCTTCGCGCGGCGAAACGTGATCGTAGCCGCCTCCCGGCACGACCACAACTGCAGGCAGCGGTTTTAAAGCATAAGCATCTTCGGTCGGGGCAAAAACATAAGACGTAATCGTGGCAGACGAGCCATCGACCCCGACAGGAATCGTTTTATTGAGCATGTATTCCCTTTCACCATGATGCGTAGCGCAGCGCACACGGCCGTATCGCACAAGGGCTGCATTGCCGATTTATCCGACAATGCAGCCCTGGTCATCAACCCGAGTTAGGAACGGACAACCTTGTCGACGTTCTGGAGCTGCAGCTCCTCGCCGTCCTGGCCCTCGATTACCACATTTTGCAGGTCGAGCACCTTGACGTTTTGCGCAATGATGCCCTGACGCACCATGGGCTCAACGCCGCAGGCCATGGCCGGGACAAAGGGCTCGGCATCGTCGGCAAAGGTCACGTGAACGTCTTGGAACGTCAGACGCGTCACCTTGCTCTCGGGCAGACCCGTGATATAGGCCGCGGCAGCATGGCAGTTGGTGGCCTCGATATCGCAAAACGTCGTGGCACCAAAGCCGGGCGTGCGGTCGTCGGCGGGCAGTGCCTCGCGAGACTGCACGTAGTCGGTCTTGCCGTCCTTGTCGCAGAAGTAGAACGAGTTGACCACGAAGGGCGTGAGCACCTCGTCCATGCGAATGTGCTCAAAGGTAATGCCCTCGTTGACGGCATCCTTGCCGCGCCCGCGGCGGGTCTTGACGCGCAAGCCGCGGTCGGTACGTTCAAAGAGGCACTTGCTCACGGTGAGGTCCTTGATGCCGCCGGCAGCCTCGGACCCCAGGACCACGGCGCCGTGACCATCGTGCATGTAGCAGTGAGAGATCAGCACGTCGTGCGTGGCGGGACGAAGCTCGGGCTCAATGCCCAGCTTGCCGCTCTTGATGGCGATGCAGTCGTCGCCCACCGAGAACTGACAGCCAAGGATGCGGACAAAGCCGCAGCTCTCGGGATCGAAACCGTCGGTGTTGTGGGAGTTCTTGGGGCCCTCGATGGACAGGCAGAGCGCATCGACGTGCTCGCATAGGATGGGGTGGATGTTCCACGCCGGGCTGTTGCGGACGGTGAAGCCGGCCAAGCTCACGTTTTGGCACTCGGACAGGAAAATCATGCGCGGGCGGGCGACCTCGCGGCCCTCCTCAGGACGGAAGATGTTCTTAAAGTCCTTGTTCCACCAGTTGTCCTCGGCAAAATCAGTCTGACCGTCGATCGCGCCGCGACCATAGATGCACACGTCGTGCACGCTCAGACCCGTAAAGGTAGAGCAGTAGGTCGAGAAGCTCTCGCCCTCCCAGCGGCCCAGGGGCAGCATATCGGTGCCAGCATACCCAGCACCCTCGTCGCCCGTGACCGTACCGGGGATGTAGGCAAGCGCCGCACGATCGTGGCGAGCCAGCAGCACCGCTCCCTCGGCGAGCTCGATGTTGATATTGCTCTTAAGGAAGAGGGACTTGATACGATAGCTGCCGGCGGGAATCAGCACGCGCCCGTCCTTGGGACAGGCCATGATGGCAGCCTGGATGTTGGTGGTGTCATCATGCTCGGCATCGCCCTTGGCGCCACAGTCACGAACGTTGATGGTAAAAGGCTCAGCCGGCGTGGTGACACCGACGCTCAGCTCACGCTCGCCACAAACAAAACGAACCAGGTTGCGCTTGCCGGGGGTCAGGCCGTCGACATAGGTCTCGACCGTATTCGTGGTACCGACGGGCTCGTCGTTGACAAAGATCTCCCACGTATCGGCACAGGTAAAGTAGCCGCCGTCGTCAAGCTCGATCACGGCCGCGCGGGCGTTGCGCCAGATAACGTTCGTCTCCATGGATTTCTCCCTCAAAAAGATGCTCTAAAGGCAAATTGTACGCTGTTGAAAAAGGGCCGTGCCTGCCGGCGGAATTCCGGTGGCACGGCCCTGTGATTTGGACGATATGTCGGCCTTACTCGGCGGGGGTTACGCTACCGTCCTGGAAGCCAACGTTGTTGTGGGCAAAGCAGTCCTCGTACTTAAAGCCGGAGAGCTCCTCGCAAAGCGCCTTGACCTCGGGCTTGACGTCGGCCATCTTGCCGCCCTCCTTGACGCGGCGGATCTCGTCGCAAAGGACGTCGCACTGCTCCTTGTCAATCTTGATGCCGCGGGCAAGGACAGCCGCGAGCAGGAAGAAGCCGGCGCAGCCGATGATCATGTAGCCGCAGATATACAGAGGCACGGTAGCGGGCTGGGTCACGGCGTCGCTATTGCCGGCGGTCTGAATGAAGCCGGAGGCAGCAAGGACGATAGCCCACACGTTGACGGCGATAGCCTGGGCGATCTGCTGACAGAGCTGCTGAGCGGAGCTGTAGATGCCCTCGCGACGACGCAGGGTGATGAGCTCATCGACATCGGGGATGTAGTTGAGCAGAACATCGGGCAGGTACTGGAAGCCGACGTAGAAGAACTTCCAGATGGCGAAGATGATGGGGTAGGCGATCATGGCGATGGCGACCGTGGAGGTGCCGTTGATCTGACCAAAGGCGAAGTAGTTGTAGGCGATGATGCACGCAGCGCAACCGACATTTGCGAGGTACCAAGACTTGTGGAAGCCCTTCTTGGCCATGAGGGCGACCCAGATGGCGGTGCAGACGATAGCGACGACCTTGCCAGGCATCTCCATCACGGACTCGTAGGACTTAGGAATCTGCAGGCAGTAGACGATGAAGAAGGACAGGCAGGCAGACCAGCAGGCAGCAGCGAGCTTCGTGGAGACCTGCGCATACAGGACCTTGCGGAAGGACTTGTTGCGGAAGGTGGAGATAACGTCCACAAAGAACTTCTTGATGCCCTCGCCGACGCTCTCGATCTTCTCCTGAGCGACCTCCTCGGGGGTGTGCTCCCACGTGGACAGGTACACGCAGAGCAGCGAGATTGCCATGACCGAAGCGTTGACCGTAGCGATGATGAAGTAGCTGAACGGGTTGGTCTCGCCGAAGGTGCCAAAGCCGAAGCCCACAAGTGCAGCCATCAGGAAGCCGGCGGCGTTACCAAAGAGATGCTTGTAGCCGGTGAGGTACGTACGCTCCTTAAAGTCGTCGGTCATCTCGATGGTAAGCGGCGACAAGTTGGCGGTGCAGAACGTGTACGCGACGTTGTAGATCAAGTACAGCACAAAGTAGTACGGGAAGCCAAACGGCGTAGCCACGAAGATGAGCGGCTCGGCGATCATCATCGGGATGGCCAGCAAGATCCAGAAACGACGACGACCAAAGATGCGGCCAATCTTGGTGGCATAGAAGTTATCGGCCACAAAGCCCATCAGCGGGCAAAGAATGGCGTTGACATAGATGGCAAACGAGCTGATCAGTGCAGCCTCGCCTGCGGACAGGCCACACTCCGTGGACAGGAACAGCACCATGTAGCTGTGCGTAAAGGTCAGGGCACCGGAATTGAGCATACCGCCCATACCAAAGCCCAAGCGCGTCCAGAATGTGATCTTACGCTTTTTTCCGATCTTATTAGTCATCGAGCTCCCTCTCTTTTCTCGATTGTCTTGCAGCAAGACATTGGAGTCCACACTGACATCTGTCTGCCCAGCGTTCAGGGTGAACGTTTAGTTAGATTATGCGCGATTCCTTACGAAAGGTGAACGTTCACTTGCATATTATCCCCGAACGGTCGATTTTTACCCCTGAACGGACACAATTGAGATCCTCACACCTATTTTCTGCTGGTAAAGGTGCCATGCTGGACAGCCATGAGATAGGTGAACGTTTATCAGATTATCTAACATATTCACTTAACCACGAAACGAAAAAGCCCCGCCGGGAACACTCCCGACGGGGCCGATGACATCGCGCTATGCTTGGGCGCACTTGCCGCTACAGGCAGACGCCGTCCTTCCAGATACTGATCTCGTGACAGCCACGGCGCTCGGCACTCGTGAGTTTACCGCTCGCCGTCTCCAGCACCAGCTGGTATAGATCCTGAGCAGCCTCGTCGAGCGTGCGCTCACCCGTGGCAATCACGCCGGCGTTAAAGTCCATCCAGTTGGCCTTGTGGTCGCACAGACGCTGATTGGTGAACACCTTGAGCGTAGGCGCCGGCGCGCCAAACGGTGTGCCGCGGCCGGTCGAGAACAGAATCACGTGGCAGCCGGCAGCCGTCAACGCCGTGGTGGATACCATGTCGTTGCCCGGACCGCACAGCATGTTCAGGCCGTGTTTAGTTGCCCGGCCGGCATACGGCAGCACGTCGACGATGGGGGCAGACCCGCCTTTTTGCACGCAGCCGCAGCTCTTGTCCTCGAGCGTGGTAATACCGCCGTCCTTGTTGCCGGGGCTCGGGTTCTCGTAGACGACCTCGCCGTGGCTAATAAAGTAGTCCTTAAAGCCATTGAGCATGTCGGAGGCGACGTTAAAGACCTGCTCGTTCTCGCAACGGTCGAGCAGGATACTCTCGGCACCAAACATCTCGGGCACCTCGGTAAGCACCGACGTGCCGCCGCGGGCGACGACCATATCGCTCACGCGACCGATCGTGGGGTTGGCGGTAATGCCCGAAAGACCGTCGGAGCCGCCGCACTTAAGACCAATAACCAGCTCGGAGGCCAAAATGGGCTCACGCTTGGCTTGCTTGGCCAGGTCTGCCAGCTCGGCCAGAATCTTGTGGCCCTCGATTTGCTCGTCGGCTACATCCTGGCAGGTGAGAAAGCGAACGCGCTCGTGATCGAAGTCACCGAGCTCGTCGAGCACCTGCTGGTGTGTGCAGTTCTCGCAACCGAGCGACAGGAATAGCACGCCGGCCGCATTAGGATGACGCGAGAGCGCCACCAGCAGACGACGCGTCTGGACATGGTCGGCGCCGGTCTGCGAGCAACCGAACGGATGCGGGAAGTAGTAGACGCCCTCCAGCGAGCCATCGACCAGATCCTGGGCCTGCTCGCACATGGCACGGGCGACTTCGTTGACACAGCCGACCGTGGGGATGATCCACAGCTCGTTGCGCGTCGCGGCACGACCGTCGGCGCGGCGGAACCCCATAAAGGTCTCGGGCTCAACCGACTCAACGACCGGATGCGTGGGGTTGTAGGTGTACTCGACCTCGCCCGAAAGGTTGGTCTTGACGTTATGTGTATGAAGCCACTGACCGGGCTGGACATCGCCCGTCACGTGTCCGATAGGAAGGCCGTACTTAATGACGTCCTCGCCGGCGGCAATCGAGCGCACAGCCATCTTGTGGCCTTGCGGAATATCCTCCGCGGCCACGACCTCGCCCACCCCGGGAACCGCGACGGCGGTGCCCTTGGCAAGCGGCGACAGCGCGACGATCACGTTGTCGGCCGGATTGATCTGGATAGTGTTCATTGCAAATGGTCCTAACCCTACAGGTTGAGCAGAAGTCGAGACGCGGGCACGCCGTCCCGCGCCCGCGTCTGCGCCGGAAATTTACGCCTGAGCGTTGGCGAAGGCCTGCTTGGCGCCCTCGGCACGCACGACAGCGAGCGCGCTGACGACAAACTCCTCAAGACCTGCGATCTGCGTAAGGTCCTCGCCCCACATCTGCTCGTTGGTGAGCACGTCGTGCACCAGCTGGGCATCGTCGGCACCGGCGTGGGCGGCGTAGAAATCGAGTACGAAGGCGTCGTCCTGAGCGGTGTACTCGGTGCCGTCGGAGCGACGCAGGTGCAGGCCGTCGCCCTCGCGGGACACGAGCTCCTGCGTGTAGAAGGAGATGAGCGTAGTGAGGCTCGTCGCCAGGCACTTGGGCAGGTTGCCGGTCTCGGCAACGTAGTCCTTGAGCGTGGGCAGGTCGCGAGCGCGCCACTTAGCCGTGGAGTTGAGGCAGATGGAGAGCAGCGCATGATCAATAAACGGGTTGTCGAAGCGGTTTTCGACGGCGGCGGCAAAGGCCTTGCAGTCCTCGACATCCAAGTCGGCGGCAAGCGTCGGAATGACCTCGTCGTAGAGCATGGTGTTCATGAAGCCGCGAATGGTCTCGTCATGCATGCAGTCGCGCACGATATCAAAGCCGGCAACCCAGGAACCCGGAACGAAGGCGGTGTGGGCACCGTTGAGGATGCGGACCTTGCGCTTTTTGTACGGGGTGACGTCGGGAGTCACAAAGACACCCGGAAGACCAGCCTTCACAAAGGGAAGCTTCTCGGCAAGCGACTCGTCGCCCTGGATGCCCCACATCTGGAAGGGCTCGCGCACGGCCAGGAAGGGATCCTCGTAGCCCAGACGCTCAGCCACCGCGGCGGCCTCGGATGCGTCGCGGATACGGCCCGGTACGATGGTGTCGACGAGCGTGGTGCAGACGGTGCAGTCGTTGGCCATCCACTGCGCAAACTCGTCCTCCCAGCCCCAGTCGCTCACATACTGGTTCATGATGCGCAGCAACTCCTCGCCGTTGTGATCGATGAGCTCGCAGGCGAGCACGATAACGCCCGGCTTACCGGCAGCCCAGCGGGTGTGGAGCACCTGGGCAAGCTTGGCGGGGAAGCTCGCAGGCGGCATGTCGTCGGCCTTGCAGGACGGGTCGTAGGCGATACCGGCCTCGGTGGTGTTGGAGACGATGATCTCCAGGTCGTCGGAGACGGCGACCTCCATCATGGCGCGGTAGTCGTCCTCACGATACGGGTTCAGGCAGCGGCTGCAGGCGCTGATCACGCGGGACTCGTCAACCGTGTTGCCGTTCTCCTTGCCGCGCACCAGCACGGTGTACAGGTCGTCCTGGGCATTGATGCCGTCGGCAAAGCCAAAGGCACCGCTGATGGGCTGCACCATGACGACCTTGCCGTTCCAGCCGGTGGCCTCGTTGCCCATGTCAAAGAAGCGGTCGACGAAGGCGCGCAGGAAATTGCCCTCGCCAAACTGTAGAACCTTCTCGGGAGCATCCTTGGGCAGCAAATAGCCCTTGTAGCCGATCTTCTCGAGCGCATCGTAGCTGATGTTCTCCATCTATGTGTCTCCTTAGATGTCTGTTAGCGTGCAAGCAAAACGGGGCTCCGCGTGTGGCAACGGCGCCCAGGGTTCGATGTGATTCGATGCGGGCTTATGCCTCGACGGTGTCCAAATCAAAGCCAAAGTAGCGGACCGCATTGTTGTAGCTGATGTCGCGCACGATACTGCCCAGCAGCTCCATGTCGGCCGGGTACTTGCCCTGCTCGACCCACTCGCCGATCACGCTGCACAGCACGCGACGGAAGTACTCGTGGCGCGGATAGGACAGGAAGGAGCGGGAATCGGTAAGCATGCCCACAAAGTTGCCCAACACGCCCTCGTTAGCCAGAGCCGTAAGCTGCTCGCGCATGCCGACCTCGTTGTCGTTGAACCACCAGGCGGAGCCGTTCTGGATCTTACCGGCAGTCGGAGCCTCCTGGAAGCAACCCATGACGGTATCGATCATGGTGTTATCGATGGGGTTCAGGCTGTACAGGATGGTCTTGGGCAGGCCGCAGGTCTCCTGGATGGAGTTGAGGAAATCGGCGAGCTGGTCGGACGGCGTGTAGTTGGAGATGCAGTCGTAGCCGGTGTCGGGACCGAGTTTGGCGAACATGGCGCGGTTGTTGTCGCGCTTGCAGCCAAAGTGCAGCTGCATGGCCCAGCCCAGACGGACATACTCGCCGGCAACGAACTGCATAAAGGCAGTCTTGTACTTGAGGACCTCTTCCTCGGTAAGCGGCTCGGCAGCCAGACCCTTGGCAAAGATAGCCTCGATCTCGTCGACGGTAGCCGGGACGTACATAACGTAGTCGAGTGCGTGGTCGGAGGCGCGGCAGCCCAGCTCGTGAGCAACGTCGTAGCGCTTGGAAATGGCAGCCTTCATGCCCTCAAAGTCGCTGACCTCAACGCCGGCAACCTCGGAGAGGTGCTTGCAGTAGTCGGCAAACTCCTGGCCACGCTCGATGCGCAGGGCGGCGTCGGGGCGCATGGCGGGAACGACCTGAACGTCAAAGCTGTCGTCGGCTGCAATCTTCTTGTGCCACTCAAAGCTGTCGGCGGGGTCGTCAGTAGTGCAGATCATGCGGACGTTGGACTGCTTGATCAGGTTGCGGCAGGTAAAGCTAGCCTCAGCGAGCTTGGCGTTGGCAAGGTCCCAGACCTCCTGGGCAGTCTTGCCGTTGAGGACGCCCTCGTAGCCAAAGTAGCGCTTAAGCTCCAGGTGGCTCCACTCAAAGACGGGGTTGCCAACGCAGCGACCCAGGGTCTCGGCCCACTTTTGGAACTTCTCGCGAGCAGGGGCGTCGCCAGTGATAAAACGCTCGTCGACGCCGTTGGCACGCATCAGGCGCCACTTGTAGTGGTCGCCGCCCAGCCAAACCTCGGTGATGTTCTCGAAACGCTTGTCCTCCCAAATCTCCTTAGGAGAAATGTGGCAGTGATAGTCGACGATGGGCATGCCCTCGGCAAAGTTGTGGAACAGCTCCTCGCCGGTCTTGGTGCTCAGCAGGAAATCCTGATCGTCCATAAAGTTTTTCATCAAACAGCCCCTTTGCTGGCAACGCGGGCGCACGGCGCGCTCGTTATCCTTTAGGTGAACGTTCACTATACTAATCTATTGCACCTCAAAAGGTGAACGTTCACCTAACCACCACGGGGTGAACGGTAGATTTTGCCCGTTCAACGGTTGCTGGAGATGTGACTTGCATGTATTGCGGACTGTTTGGCGTCCCCGAACACCGAACTTGAGCGCTTTTGCTCAGGTGGGTCATGTCCCGACGTACATTTTTGGGAGTATTCAGCATTGGAGCGCGCCGTGCGCCATCCTCAGCGTCCTATTTGGAACGCAGATAGCGCCCGATCGGCATAAAAAGTGCCCCCGATGGCAAATTACGCCATCGGGGGCACTTAAAACAGTCGTTCTGCACCTCATTCAGGGCATGCCAATGCTGAATACTCCCAAAAATGCACGTCGCAAGAGGGGGTACCTGCTCAATCGGCTAAATACCCGCAAGTTCGCAGTAGCGATCGACATTGCTGGCAAATACCATCTCGACGGCGCCCTTCTGGACGGGCACCGTCGGGATCCTTCCCCACAGCAGATAATCGCCCAGCGTCTTAGCGCCGCGATACGCCAGGCTCGTCGGGTCCTTATAGACAATATTGGTAAAGATACCGCGGCGCAAGGCCAGAGCACTTTCGGGAAACAGGTCGTTGCCGATCACCATGACCTGACCGGCCTTGCCGGTCGAGACGAGCGCGTCGGCAACCACTTCGGAACCAACGGCAAAAACGCTACAGATAAGTTCAGGGGCGTCCGGCGCACTCAAGCGCTTTTCGAGCTCATGCTTGAGCTGTTTGACTTGCGCATGGGCACCGGCAAGGTCCTCGACCTGCCATGGAATATCTCGTTCGCGCAGGTAATTGTGGAAGGCGCGGGCGGTTAGATAGTGCGAATCGGTATATGGGTCGCCTGTCAAAAGGAGCACGCGGGCGTCGGCCCCAGAAGCATGGACCAGGTTTGCCGCCTGCTCGGCCATAAGGCTGCCTGCCGTCGAATAATCGGCCAAGCTCGCACCCAAACGATTCAAATGCGGACGGTCGCCGTCGACAAGCTCAATCGTCACGCCCGCCTCGGCGATCTGCCCCAAAAGCTCAGTCGCACGATCGTCGCCCGGCGCATAGGCGAGCAAGCCATCAATCTTCTCGCCCACCTGCAGACGCTCGTCGATTTGCTCGAGTGCATCAGCGTAGCCGCCCACGCCAAATTCAACGCGCTCAACCGTAATGCCCCGGTCGATGACCTCCTGTTCAAAGCGATTGCAGCCTTCCCACAGGTAACGGAAAAAGTACGCTCCCTCGCGCGATGCGCGGGGCAGGCAAAACACCAGATTGATATCCTTGCGGCGCAGGCTTGAGGCACTTGTGTTGCGGTGATAGCCCATGGCCTCGGCCTTGGCGTTCACCTTGGCGCGCACGGATTCGCTCACGCCGGCCTTTCCCGTCAGGGCCTTGTGCACGGTATTGATGGAAACGCCAAGCTCGGCGGCTATGTCCTTCATGGTTACGCGAGCGCTCATGCGGTTACTCCGTTATAGATAAGTTGCCAATTAATAGTCCAGTTAACGATACCCCAAAAATACTCTTCAACTCGCCGCGCTCGCGCCCAAATGCGCAAAGCGCCCCGCGAACGGATGCCCGCGGAGCGCTTGAATGTCCGGACCTTATTTGATACCGCGACCCAAGTCTTCGGCGATTTTGTCTACGCCCTTAAGCGCGGCACAAGTCTTTTTGTTAGAACAATGCCCCGTGCAAGCGCCGCCCTGAGCGCAGTCGGCGCAGGTGCCCTTGCGGTAGATGCGCACGCACACGGCGACAAACGCAATACCGATAATAGCCAGTACAACAATATCGATAGGTGCCATAGCAAGCCTCCTCTAGTTAACCACCACTTACTTTACCCTATTCTCCACCTACCAAAAGGGGAAAGGTTTATTTTGGTCGGTTTTATCTGCGGAAACGCCACATCTTAACTTCTGGGGCAAAGCAATCTGTCTCCCATGCACAAAAAGCCCGGGGTCGCTGGGACACCCGGGCTCGTGGAAAGGGGTTAATCCTTATTCGGACTTAAGCGGAAACTGCAGCGGAAGCAGTGTTGGTCTCGTCCTCGTCGGTCCATGCATGCTTGGGCATGGGACGGAAGATCTGGAAGAGCATCGCAACCAGCAGCACGATAGCGACAATCGTCCAGATACCAAACTGTCCAAGAACAAGCAGGTTATAGAACTGGTTAATGAACAGGCCGATTACCCAGGCAAAGGCGCACTCGTAACCGATGGCAATCGCGGTCCACTTGCCGGAGTCCATCTGGTTGCGGATGGTGCCCATAGCGGCAAAGCACGGAGCGCACAGCAGGTTGAAAGCGCCGAAGGCAACGCAAGCGCCCATGGTGGGGAACATGCCGGCAAACGCGGTCCACAGGCTCGGGTCGGTCTCGGCGGCGTCGGCCACGGACAGCAGCGAGCCGGCGGTGGCGACGACGTTCTCCTTGGCGACAAGGCCCGAGACGGTCAGCGCAGTTGCCTGCCAGGTGCTAAAGCCGAGGGGGGCGAAGATCCAAGCGACCAGGTTGCCGAGCATGGCAAGCACGGAGTAGTCCATAAACTCCTCGGGGATGCCGTCCATCGCAGGCAGGAAGCCAAAGGAACCGTTGTAGCTACCAAAGTTGGAGAGGAACCAAACCACGACAGTGGAGGCGAAGATGACCGTGCCGGCCTTCTTGATAAAGGCCCAGCAGCGCTCCCACACGTGCAGCGCCCAAGAGCGGATCGCCGGGAAGTGGTAAGCAGGAAGCTCCATAACGAACGGCGTCGGGCGACCGGCGAAGAGCTTGGTCTTCTTGAGCATGAGGCCCGAGGCGATGACGGCAAAGACGCCCAGGAAGTAGAAGAGCGGGCTGATCCATGCGGCCGTGGTGGAAGAGTCGCCGATGATGGAACCCATGAGCAGGGCGATGATCGGCAGCTTGGCGCCACAGGGAATGAACGTGGTGGTCATGACCGTCATGCGGCGGTCCTTCTCGTTCTCGATGGTCTTGGTGGCCATGACGCCGGGGACGCCGCAGCCCGAAGACACGAGCATAGGAATGAAGGACTTACCGGACAGGCCAAAGCGGCGGAACACGCGGTCCATGATGAAGGCGACGCGGGCCATGTAGCCGCAGTCCTCCAGGAAGGACAGCATGACGAACAGCAGGAACATCTGCGGTACAAAGCCGAAGATGGCACCCAGGCCGCCGACGATGCCGTCAACGACCAGCGAAAGGATCATCTCACTGGCGCCCAGCGATTTCAAGAAACCGCTGACAGCATCCTGAATGGCGACTACGAATACATCGTTGGTCCAGTCGGTCACGAAAGTGCCGACCGTGCTGACCGAGATATAATAGACGATGAACATGACCGCGATGAAGATCGGGATCCCCAGGATCCGGTTGGTCACGATCCGGTCGATCTTATCGGAGGTGGTCATCTGACGGGGCGCCTTCTTTACCGCCTTCTCGATCACTTCGCCTATGTAATTATACCGGGCGTCGGTGATAATACTCTCCGTATCGTCATCCATCTCTTTTTCCAGACGGGCAATCTCTTTACGCAGTGGCTGGGTTTGCGCACGCAGCTCCGCTTCCCGACGCTTCTGATCTTTACGTGCCTGGGCGCTGTTCGCGTTCTCTTTTGGCGCTTCGTCGGTCTGGTTTTCCTGCTTTTGTACGTCGCTCAACCACTGTTGATAATCTTCCAGATCGCCGTCGAACGGTTCGACTTTACGATCGTGAACCAGGTAGAGATCGTCAGTGGTGGAACGCAGCAAATGACGGTCGTGCGAAACGACAACCAGCGCGCCTTCAAACTCGATTAATGCTTCGGTGAGTGCCTGACGCATGTCGAGGTCAAGGTGGTTAGTCGGTTCGTCGAGCAGCAGCAGATTCGGACGCTGCCAG
>URMR01000008.1 GCA_900548935.1 uncultured Collinsella sp. | reverse complement strand
CATGGGAACCCCCTTATCCTGCTCCTTCGGAGCTGCGGATAAGGGGGTTTCCTGGTCTGCGGAATGTTCTGAAAACTAAGTCCAGCACGGGCCCGGACAATAACAACCGACTACAGGTCGATGTGCGATTCCTTGATCGGGAACGGCTCGGCGAAGTGGCAGGCGCAGCAGTGGCCCGGGGCGACTTCCTTAAACTCGGGAAGCTTCTCGGAGCAGATACCCTGCGCAATCGGGCAGCGCGTGTGGAAACGGCAGCCGGTCGGCGGATCCAGCGGCGACGGCGGATCGCCAGCCAGGATGATACGCTTACGGGTCTTCTGGATATCCGGATCGGGAACCGGCACGGCAGACAGCAGCGACTGCGTGTACGGATGGTGAGGCTCGCTATAGAGCGTCTTCCAGTCCGAAACCTCAACCATCTTACCCAGATACATAACGGCAACGCGATCGGAAATGTGCTGCACGACGGACAGGTCGTGAGCGATAAACAGATACGCGGTACCGAACTTGTCCTGCAGTTCCTTGAGCAGGTTTAGAACCTGGGCCTGAATAGACACATCCAGAGCGGAAACCGGCTCGTCGCAGATGATCAGCTTAGGCTTCAGCGCAAATGCGCGGGCAATGCCGACACGCTGACGCTGACCGCCGGAGAACTCATGAGGATAACGGTTGATGTGCTCGGGGTTCAGTCCGACAACGTCGAGAAGCTCACGGACACGCTCAATACGCTCCTCCTTGGTACCCACGCCGTGAATGGTCATGGGCTCGGAGACAATCTCGCCAATGGTCATGCGAGGGTTGAGCGAAGCATAAGGATCCTGGAAGATAAACTGCATCTCGCGGCGCATGTCCTTGATCTCATGCTTGCTCATCTCGGCAACGTCTTTGCCCTGGAAGAACACTTTGCCTGCCGTCGGCTTGGTCAGGCGCATGATGGTACGGCCCGTGGTGGACTTACCGCAACCAGACTCGCCGACCAGACCAAAGGTCTCGCCCGGATAAATCTCGAACGAAATGTCATTCACTGCAGAGACGACACGCTTGGAGAAGCGCTTGGCGAACATGCCGGACTCAGCGGGAAACTCCTTAGAGAGGTGCTCGACCTTCAGCAGCGGAGTACGCTCGTTGGTATCTGCCATTACGCCTCGCCTCCCTTCTTGGAATCCTTGCGCGTACGGGACGTCTCAGGAGCGTTCTTGAGGAACTCGGGGTCGCCGGAGTAGTGGCACGCAGAGTAATGACCAGACTCGGTGACAACGCGCTCGGGGCGCTGCTTGCGGCACTTGTCCGTCGCATAGGGACAACGAGGAGAGAAGACGCAGCCCTCAGGCAGGTTCATGAGCGAAGGCGGATTGCCGTGAATCGGCGTAAGCGGCTTCTTCTCTTCGATTGCCTGCTCCGGGATGGAGCGGATAAGGCCCCAGGTGTAGGGGTGGCGGCTCTCGTAGAAGATTTCCTCAGCAGTACCGAACTCGACGGGACGGCCGGCGTACATAACCATGATCTTGTCGGCCATATCGGCGACGACACCCAGGTCATGGGTGATCATGATGATGGCGTTGCCGTTCTTCTCCTGCATTTCCTGCATAAGCTCAATAATCTGAGCCTGAATGGTAACGTCCAGAGCCGTCGTGGGCTCGTCGGCAATCAGGATATCGGGGTCGCAGGCAAGAGCCATAGCGATCATGACACGCTGACGCATACCGCCGGAGAACTGGTGCGGATACTCATTGACGCGCTTCTCGGGCTCGGGGATACCCACGAGGTCCAAAAGCTCGGTAGCGCGCTTGAGCGCCTCCTGCTTGGAGTAGCCACGGTGCAGACGAAGGCCCTCGCCCACCTGCTTGCCGATCTTATAGACCGGGTTCAAGGAGGTCATAGGATCCTGGAAGATCATCGCGATGTCGTTGCCGCGAATGTGCTGCATCTCCTCCTCGGTCATCTCGAGGATCGAACGACCGCGATAGCGAACGTCGCCGCCCTCGATCTTTCCCGGAGGCATCGAGATGAGGCCCATGATGGTCATGGCGGTCACGGACTTACCGGAACCGGACTCACCGACGACACCCAGGGTCTCGCCGCGATCGAGCGTGTAGGAGACACCGTCGACAGCGCGAACGACGCCATCCTCGGTGTGGAAATACATCTTAAGGTCATCGACCTCGAGCAGATGCTGGCCCTCGGGAACCGGCTGGTCCTTCAGGTCCACATAGTTCTTGTTCTTCTTCATCCTTATGCGTCCTTCATCTTGACGTCGAGGGCGTCGCGCAGACCATCACCCAACAGGGTGAAGGCGAGCACCGTCGAGAGAATTGCCAGACCGGGCATGATCATCATCCAGGGAGCAGTCAGAAGATACTGCTGACCGTCCTGAATCATGGAGCCCCACGAAGGCGTAGGCGGAATAACGCCCATGCCGAGGAAGGACAGAGCGGACTCGGTCAGAATGGCGCCACCAATGTTCATGGTCGCGTAGACCACGATGGAAGCGACGGAGTTCGGGAAGATGTGACGTACAACGATACGAGCATCTGATGCACCCATCGCGCGCGCAGCATCAACATAGTCGTTTTCCTTGACGGTCAAGATCGCAGAGCGGAAGACGCGCGCAATCGAAGGCCAGCCGAGAATGCCGATGGCGAAAAAGACGTTCTGAAGACCACGGCCGATAACGGCAATCATGGCGACAACGAAAAGCACGTACGGGAACGCCAGGAAGATGTCCGCACAGCGCATGATGATCGTATCCCAGATGCCGCCGTAGAAACCGGCCAAAGCACCCATGACCAGACCAATCAGCGTGGAGATCGCGGTAGCCATAATGCCGACGGACAGCGAAACTCGCGCACCGTAGATAACACGGACGAGAATGTCACGACCAAGGGCGTCGGTGCCAAACGGGTGCTCTGCACACGGAGCCATCAGCGACGTCTGGGCCATGGTGGTCGAGTCGGAAGCCGTCGGCGAACCGAGCCAGGGCTTAGCCCACAGATCTGCGGTCAGGGCAACCACAACGACGATGATGATCCAGCAGACACCGATAACGGCGAGCTTGTTCTTACGAAGACGCTTAAAAGCGTCGCCCCACAGCGTGCGGGACTTGGCGGGAGCAGATGCGGCCTTGGTGGCGGTAGCCTGCTCCTGAGACTGAGAATCAGTTTCCTGCATGAGACGTACCTCCCTTAGGCCTTATCCGACGGACCGCCAAGGCGGATGCGCGGGTCGAGGAATGCATAGCTAATGTCGACGAGCAGGTTGATCACCATGACGACGACGACGATGAGCGTAACGCCGCCCATAACGATGGGCCAGTCACGCATGCTAATGGCGCGATAGACCTCATAGCCGATACCGGGCCAGTTAAAGACCGTCTCGGTCAGGATGGCGCCCGAAAGCATGCCGCCAAAGTCGACACCAATATAGGTAACGACGGGGATGAGTGCATTCTTAAGCGCATGCTTGACGATGATCGCACGATTGGAGAGACCCTTGGCCTTTGCCGTACGGATGTAATCCTGATTCATGACGTCAAGCAGCTGCGAGCGCATGATGCGCGCAGCATAAGCGGTCGAAACCGAAGCCAGCGTAATGGTCGGAAGCACATAGTGCATCCAATCCTGATACTGAGAGCTGGCACCGCCGGCACCCGAGATCGGCATGGAGATTGCACCGCCCGTGGCGTCCTTGAGGATGACGCCAAAGAACAGCTGCAGCAACATACCGAGCCAGAAGGCCGGGACCGCAACGAGGATCGACGTGGTGAGCGTTACCAAAATATCCCAGAAGGAATAACGCTTTACCGCCGAGATGATACCCGCACCGATACCCATAATTGCCTCGAGCACGATGGCGCACGCGGCAAGTTTGACCGTATACGGATACTTCTGGGCAAAGATATCCGTAACCGGCAGCTTGCGCTGATACGAATTGCCCAGATCGCCATGAAGTAGGCCGTTCATGTAATACAAGTAACGGTCCACGAGCGACGTTTGAACGGGGTCGCCGTTCTCGTCAAGGATCGCGTTGCCGTCCTCGTCCGTCTGGACCAGGTGATAGCGGACGCGAAGCTGAAGCTCCACCTCGGGGGACAGAGCCTTGTCTCCACCGATCAGCTTGATCGGATCTCCCGGTACGATATTCTGGAGGGCGAACAGAATCAGCGTAACGCCCAAAAACACCGGGATGAACTGAAGCACACGTTTAACGATGTACTTACCCATACCACTCCCCTATCTAGGGATTAACCTAAATGGGATGCCGATCGCCAGACCGGCATCCCAAAATTACCATCAGCCAGTTTACCCCAGGTTAGGGAGAACTGTATGTTTCCCATGAGGTCTACGTAAATACTTGACCCTCACGGAAGCTGCAAACTCTTAGGCGAGCTCAGCGGTACCCAGATCGGCGTGCTTCTGCGGATCGACATAGAGGTGCTTAATGCGATCGGAGCCGGCGATGGTGTGCGTGTAGAACATAATCGGGATGACCGGGCAGTCGGCAGCGACCATTGCGTCGGCCTCCTGCATCTTAGCGACGCGCTCCTCGTCGTCAACAATAGTACGAGCCTCGTCGACCTTGGCGTCGAACTCGGGGTTGTTGTAACCGGAGCGGTTGTCGCCACCGAGGGAGTCGGAGTGGAACAGCGGATACAGGAAGTTGTCCATGATCGGGTAGTCGGCAATCCAACCCAGACGACCGAACTGATAGTTATAGTTCTGATACTGCTCGAGCAGGGTAGACCACTCAGGGGTATCGGAGACAGCGGTAACGCCAACCTTGGCGAGGTCGCCGATGATGGACTCCATGATCTCCTTGTGGCCACCGTCCTGGTTGTAGGACAGAGTCACGTTAATGCCACGATCGCCGTTAGCGCCAGCGGGAGCAACCTTGTCGAGGTACTCGTTAGCCTTGTCGACATCGTAGGCGCAGAACTCCCATGCGCCCTCCTTGTAGCCATCGATGCCCGGAGGAACAATGCCGTCGGCAGGAGTACGGGTACCCTTGAAGATGGTCTTGCAGATGGCCTCACGGTTAATGGCCAGGGAGATGCCCCTACGCAGGTCGGCGTTGTTGAACGGCTCGGCCGTGTTGTTGCAGGTCAGGTAGTAGGTGGAAGGCTCGGCGCCGAGCAGCATGCGCTCGCCGTCACCCATGGTGTAGCCGTCCTTGGACACGCCGCGATCCTTCTTGGCGGCATCGATCTGAGCGACGGGAACGTCGCAGACATCGAGGTTACCGGCCTGGAACTCCTTGTAAGCGGTCTCCATGTCCTTGATGACCTGGAAGTGGATGCCATCGATCTTGGCCTTGTCGCCATAGTAATCGTCGAACTTCTTGACGTTGATCTCCTGGCCATCCTCCCACTTGCCGTCCATCATGAACGGGCCGTTACCGACCGGGGCAAGATAGAAGCTCTTGACATCGGACTCGGCGCACTCGGGAACCGGGGCCAGAGCCGGATGAGAGGCGACGAAGGGGAAGTCAGCGTAAGCGGAAGACAGCTTGACGACGAGGGTCTCATCGTCGGGGCACGTAACACCGCTGAGCTCGGTAGCGTTACCGGCAAGCAGATCGTCATAGCCTTCGACCATGGAGAGGTGATAGGAGACCTCGGAAGGGCCGTACTCGGTAGCGACAGCCGACTTGGTGTTGACCAGACGCTCCCAACCGAGCTTGAAGGACTTGGAGGTAACGTCGTCACCGTTGTGGAACTTGGCCTTCTTGATCTTGAAGGTAAACTCGGTGGCGTCGTCGTTGGACTCAAAGGACTCGCAAGCCAGCGGAACGATCTCGCCCTTCTCGGCGTCATAGGCGGTCAGAGCGTCAAAGAGCTGGTACTCGACCTGAGTGCCCTGGTCCTCCTGGACGTTGTAGGGGTCGATGCAGACCGGGTTGTTGATGTAGAAGTTCAGCGTCGAACCGGACTCAGAACCGGAAGCGTCGCCGCCCTTCTTGCCGCATGCGGCAAGAAAAGCCATGGAGCTCGCAGCAAGGGTACCGCCAACGAAGGCGCGACGACCCATAACGGGCTGGTGGAACATAGAATCAGCCATGCCATCCTCCTTATGAGATAGGACAAAGAAATGTTCAGTCGGACATATGTCGAAACAATCCGATCCGAACCATCAAAACGCCGCCCGCTGCTATGGCTGGTTATGCACAACGGACCAACGTTTCGCAATACAGTAGCGCATTTTATGCACGATTTGGGGCTAATTCCGGTTAACGGTCGAGAATTTCTTTAGTTGGGCGAAGTATGTGGGGATATTTTGACTCTGTTACAAATATGTAAACAAAAAAGGGTCCCGCACTTGCGGAACCCTTTACAAGTACTTATGCGGCTCGTGATTAGTAGCCCACGATGCCCTGCGGGAAGAAGAACATGCACAGCACGACGCACACGGCAAACACGACAGCCATGATGACGGTCAGGCGGTCGAGGTTCTGCTCCATAACGCCTGTGGCAGAGCTGGAGTTATACAGCGAGCTAGCGATCATATCCGAAACGCCGGTACCCTTACCGGAATGCATCAGGACGAGAATCGTCAGCGCCACGGCAGAAACAGCCCAAACGACAAACAGAAGAATCTGGAACGGACCCATAGATAAGCTCCTTAATAGAACAATTCAAACTCCAGTACTGTACCACAATCCCCCGCTCTCCCCTACCTGCCACACTGGGACGGTGCGGAAATGGCAGAAATACCAAAAAGGGGGTTGCCCGAATATGGGCAACCCCCTGCAAGAAAACGCTTGGAGTTTTCTCTTAGGCCTCGGTGGCGAGCACGCGACCCGTCATCTCGGCGGAAGGCTCAATACCAGCCATGGTGAGCATGGTCGGAGCGATATCGGAAAGACGGCCGTCCTCGATACCGGTGAGCTGTGCCTTCTCATCAACGATGATGAACGGCACACGGTTGGTGGTGTGAGCCGTAAACGGATGCTTGGAACCGTCGGAAGCAACGTCAAACATGTGATCGGCGTTGCCGTGATCGGCGGTAATCAGCGCAAAGCCGCCCTTAGCGAGAATCGCCGGGACAACCTTGGACAGGGCATCGTCAACAGCCTCGACAGCCTTAACGGCAGCGTCGAAAACACCGGTGTGACCAACCATGTCGCAGTTCGCGAAGTTCACGATGTAGAAATCAGCGCGATCCTCGTTGATGGCGGCGACGAGCTTCTCGGTAACCTCGGGAGCGCTCATCTCGGGCTGCAGATCGTAGGTAGCGACCTTGGGGGAAGCGACGAGCACGCGCTCCTCGCCCTCCTTGGGCTCCTCGATGCCGCCGTTGAGGAAGAACGTCACGTGGGCGTACTTCTCGGTCTCGGCAGTGTGCAGCTGCTTCAGGCCATTGGCGGCGATAACGTCGGCCAGGACGTTCTCGGGGAACGTCTTGGGGAAGGCGACCTCGACGTCAAACGTCGGATCGTACTCGGTCATCGTCACAAAGTGCGAAAGCTTGATCTGCTCGCGCTCAAAGCCGTCGAACTCCTTGTCCGTGAACACGCGGGTCATCTGACGGGCGCGGTCGGGACGGAAGTTGAAGAAGATGGCCGCATCGCCCTCGTGGATGCCCTCGTTGTGGGCAGCGAAGGGCTCGACGAACTCGTCGCCGCGCGGATCCTTCTCGTAGTAGGCCTTGATACCAGCAACGGGGTCGACATCGGCATCGGACGCATTGACCATGACGTCGTAGGCGCGCTGGATGCGCTCCCAACGGTTATCGCGGTCCATGGCCCAATAACGGCCCGACACGGTGGCAACGCGAGCGTCGCAACCGGTCTCCTCAGAAATCTTCGCCAGGAAGGCGCAGAACTCGCTCATGTAGCCGGCACCGGACTGCGGGTCAACGTCGCGGCCATCCATGAAGGCGTGGACGCGAACGGTCTTGACACCGTGCTCGGCAGCCATCTTGACCAGAGCCTCGACGTGGTTCATGTGAGAATGAACGCCGCCAGGGCTCATAAGGCCCATGAGGTGGAGAGTCTTGCCGTCAGCCTTAACGTCGTCCATAGCCTTGACGAAGACCTCGTTCTTGGCGATGGAGCCGTCCTTGATGGCGTTGTTGATGCGCGAAAGCTCCTGGAACACGATGCGGCCGGCACCGATGTTGAGGTGGCCCACCTCGGAGTTGCCCATCTGACCGTCGGGAAGGCCCACGTCCTCGCCCGAAGCACCGAGCGTGGTGTGAGGATACTTCTCGTACAGGCTATCAAGGAAGGGCGTCTTGGCAGCGGCGACGGCGTTCTCGCCATCGGCCGGAGCAAGGCCGCAGCCATCCATGATGATCAGGAGTGCAGGAAGATGACGCTGTGCCATATGTCCTACTCGCCTGCCTTGACGACCATAGAGGCGAAGTCGGCAGCCTTGAGCGAAGCGCCGCCCACGAGGGCGCCGTCAACGTCGGGCTTGGCGACGAGCTCGGCAATGTTGCCGGGCTTGGCAGAGCCACCATAGAGAACGCGGATGCCGTTGGCGAGCTCCTCGCCGAACATCTCCTTGAGGGTCTCACGGATAGCGCCGCAGACCTCCTGAGCGTCCTCGGCGGTAGCGGTCTTGCCGGTGCCGATGGCCCAGATGGGCTCGTAGGCGACGACGACCTGCTTGGGGCAGGTGATCTCAAGACCAGCAAGGCCAGCCTTGACCTGGTTCACGACGTGCTCGACATAGGTGCCAGCCTCGCGGACCTCAAGGGACTCGCCGCAGCAGAAGACGGGAACAAGACCGGCGGCAACGAGAGCCTTAGCCTTCTTGTTCTGGTCCTCGTCGGTCTCGTGGAAGTAGTCACGACGCTCGGAGTGGCCGATGATGCAGTAGGTGCAGCCAGCGGACTTGAGCATGTCGCAAGAGGACTCACCGGTGAAGGCTCCCTTGGCCTCCCAGTACACGTTCTGCGCACCGAGGGCGATGGGGGCAGCCTGAATGCGGTCATGAACCGTGGTGATGTCGATGGTCGGAGGGCAGACGAGCACCTCGACGCCAGCCGGAACCTCGGGCAGAGCCTGAGCCAGCTCGTCGGCGAGCTTGGCGGCCTCGGCGACGTCGTTGTTCATCTTCCAGTTACCAGCGATAAGAAGGGTGCGATTAGGCATCGAGAAGCGCCTCCACTCCGGGCAGGGCCTTACCCTCGACGAGCTCCATGGAAGCGCCACCACCGGTGGAGATCCAGCTCATCTTGTCGGCCAGGTTGAACTTGTTGACAGCTGCGACGGAGTCGCCACCGCCGATGATCGAGGTGCAGTCGGCCTCGGCGACAGCCTCGGCGATAGCCTGGGTGCCGTGAGCGAAGTTGTCGAACTCGAAGACGCCCATGGGGCCGTTCCAGAACACGGTCTTGGCGCCCTTGACGGCCTCGGCATAAAGCTCCTCGGTCTTGGGGCCGATGTCCATACCCTCACGGTCGTCGGGGATAGCGTCGGAAGCGACAACCTCGGGGACAGCGTCCTCGCCAAAGTGATCGGCAACACGGTTGTCGATGGGGAGCAGGATCTTGACGCCCTTCTCCTCGGCCTTCTTGAGCATCTCGCCGGCGCGCTCGACCCAGTCCTCTTCCTTGAGGGACTGACCAACGGACAGGCCCTGAGCCAGGAAGAAGGTGTAGGCCATGCCGCCACCGATGATCAGGGTGTCAGCGGAGTCGATGAGGTGATCGAGAACGCCGATCTTGGAGGAAACCTTGGAACCGCCGACGATGGCGACGAAGGGGCGCTCGGGCTCGGCGAAGATGCCGGTCAGCGTGTCGACCTCCTTCTCGAGCAAGAAGCCAGCGACGGCAGGCAGGTAAGCGGCGGGGCCCACGACGGAACCCTGGGCGCGGTGAGCGGTGCCGAAGGCATCGAGAACGAAGACGTCACCATAGGAAGCGAGCTTCTTGGCGATCTCGGGATCGTTCTTCTTCTCACGCTTGTCAAAACGGACGTTCTCGAGAACGAGGACCTTACCCGGCTCGACGGCGGCGACAGCCTCAGCAGCCTTCTCGCCGTAGGTGTCGGCGACAAAGGCAACGTCGAGACCAGAGAGCTCAGCGAGCTTCTTGGCGACGGGCTCGAGGGACAGCTCGGGCTGGAAGCCAGTGCCCTCGGGACGGCCGAGGTGGCTCATGAGGATGACGCGAGCGTTGTGCTCAACGAGGTAGTTGATGGTGGGCAGGGCAGCCTTGATACGGGTGGTGTCGCCAACGACGCCATCCTTGATAGGCACGTTAAAGTCAACGCGGACGAGAACGCGCTTTCCGTCGACATCGATGTCGCGGACGGTCTTCTTGGTAAAGGCCATGTTTGCTTCTACCTTTCGTACGTGTCTGCCTCCCATTACGGCAGACGATTTCTTATAAAAAGGGCGCGACCCTAGGGTGTAAGCCCTATAAGGCCGCGCCCTTCTTTAGACGCTCAACGAGCTATTCGCTAAAAGCTAAATTAAGCAACGAACTTCTCGAAGTACTTGATGGTGCGGACCATCTGAGAGGTGTAGGAGTTCTCGTTGTCGTACCAAGAGGTGACCTGAACGAGGGTCTGGCCGTTGCCGAGGTCAGAGCACATGGTCTGAGTGGCGTCGAAGATGGAGCCGTGGGTCTCGCCGACGATGTCGCGGGAGACGATCTGGTCCTCGTTGTAGGCGAAGGTCTCGGGGATGGTCTCGGCGTAGGCCTTCATGGCAGCGTTGACCTCGTCGACGGTGACCTTCTTGTCAACGACGGCGTAGAGGTTGGTCAGCGAGCCGGTCGGCGTCGGGACGCGCTGGGCGGCACCGATGAGCTTGCCGTTGAGCTCGGGGAGAACCAGGCCGATGGCCTTGGCAGCGCCCGTGGTGTTCGGGACGATGTTCTCGGAGCAGGCGCGGGAGCGACGGAAGTTGCCCTTGCGCTGCGGTCCGTCGAGCGGCATCTGGTCGCCGGTGAAGGCGTGGATGGTGGTCATGATGCCGGACACGATGGGAGCGAAGTCGTTCAGACCCTTGGCCATCGGGGCGAGGCAGTTGGTGGTGCAGGAAGCAGCGGAGATGATGTTGTCCTCAGCGGTCAGCGTCTCATGGTTGACGTTGTACACGATGGTGGGCAGATCGCTGCCGGCCGGAGCGGAGATGACGACCTTCTTGGCGCCAGCGTTGATGTGGGCCTGAGCCTTAGCCTTGCTGGTGTAGAAGCCGGTGCACTCGAGAACGACGTCGACGTCGAGGTCGCCCCAAGGCAGGTTGTTGGCGTCGGCCTCCTTGTAGATCTTGATCTCCTTGCCGTCAACGGTGATGGAATCCTCGCCAGCAACGACCTCGTGATCGCGAGCGTAGTTGCCCTGCGTGGAGTCGTACTTCAGCAGGTAAGCGAGCATATCGGGAGAGGTGAGGTCGTTGATAGCGACGATCTCGGAGCCCTCATGACCGAACATCTGACGGAAAGCCAGACGACCGATGCGACCGAAGCCGTTAATAGCAACCTTTACTGCCATTGTGTCTCCTTTCGTAAGGCCCCCGCGAGCTACAGCGCCCGCCGTTGAGGCCCACAAACTAACCACTCGCCTAATATACCTTTTTTTTGACTTGAATTTCACGAGAATGCTCGAAATTGAAAATCAAATTTACGTTAAAACGTTTTAAAGAATAAAATAGCAGCTAAATCCGTATATAAGTCGATACTTCAAACTACTTGTTTGCTTCAATGAGCTTTTCAAGCCTCAAAACGCGATGGTACAGGGCAGACTTCGACAAGGGAGGGTCAGCCATCTCGCCCAGATCGCGCAGCGACAGATCGGGATAGCGCTCGCGCAGGTCGCAAAAGACCGCCAAGGCGTCCGGAAGCGCGTCGCGCAAACCCCGCTGTTCGAGCTCATCGATCAACGCAAGCTGATGCTGGGCGGCACTCGCACTTCTGGTCTGATTGGCCAGTTCGGCATTCACGCGACGGTTTACGTCGTTCTTAACCAATTTGACCGCGCGCGCTTCCTCGATCTCGGCAACGCTGCGCTTGGCGCCGACCAGCTTTAGGAGCTGCTCGATCTCCTCGGCGCTCTTAATGTAGACAGCAAAGGATCCGCGCCGTGCATTAACACGCGCATGGACCCCAATCTGCTCCAACAGATCGCAAAGTCCCTTGGCATATTGCTCGCCCTGCACCGCAATCTCCAAATGAAAATCGCCGCGTGGATCGGCCACGAAACCGCCGGCGATGAGCGCGCCGCGGATGTAGGCAAGCCTGCAGCAGGGACGGGCAACGATGTGCCGGGGAACACCAGCGACGAGCCCTCCCCTGCGGTCGAGAATGCCCAGCAGCACCAGAGCCTTGTCCAGGTCGGGCTGATCGGGCAGGGTAATGAGATAGTTACGGACCTTATGCAAGACCGATTTACGAACGGTGAATTCCGTTTTGAGCTTAAGGATGCGATGCGTCAGCGTGATCATCGTACGCGCGACGGCGCCCGTCTCGGTCGCGACCGTCAAACGATACCGCCCGGAGCCGGCCAGCGAAAGTGTACCGCTCACACGCGTCAGGGCGGCAAGCGTCGACAAATCGCAGTATTCACATTCGGGTTCGCAGCGCGCGAGCTCGTCACGCACCTCGGCGGTAAACGACATGCAGACCTATGCTTTCGTGTTAGCGCGCGACAGGTCGCGATGGGAAATGCTCACGTGATACTGGGCGCCTTCCAAATAACGTGCCGTGGCCTCGGCGATGGCAACGCTGCGGTGTTGACCGCCCGTGCAGCCGATGGCAATAGAAAGCTGTGGCTTGCCCTCCGCGATATAGCCGGGCATGACCGTATCGAGCAGCTGCGTCCAGGCCTTCCAGAACTCCTGGGTCTTGGGATGGTCCAGAACAAAGTCAGAGACTTTCTTATCGAGACCGGTCATGGTGCGCATCTCGGGATCGTAGAACGGATTAGGCAGGAAGCGGACGTCGATCATAATGTCCGCCTCGACGGGCATGCCGTGCTTAAAGCCAAACGAGAACACGTGGACGTCCATGAGCTGCTGGTCGGACAGCTCGGAAAATGCCATACGTAGCTTGTTGCGCAGCGCAGAGGTGCGCAGACGGCTCGTGTCGATAATCATATCGGCTCGGTCGCGCACGCCCTGAAGCTGAAGGCGCTCGCGCTGAATGGCATCGGCCGTAGTCTCCCCCGGCTTGGCAATGGGATGACGGCGGCGATTTTCGCTGTAGCGACGAATCAGCACCTCGTCAGAAGCCTCCAGGAACACGATGTCGCAGCTCATCTCGCGCTCTTCGAGCGCGGCGACCGCATCGAGCAACTCGTCAAACAGTCCCTGGCTACGCAAATCGCAGGTGACGGCGAGATGCCTGCCCACGCCCGTATTGATGCCGACGAGTTCGGCAAGCTGGGCGATCAGACGCGGAGGCAAGTTGTCGATGCAAAAATAGCCCATGTCCTCGAACACATGCATGGCCTGCGTTCGGCCCGATCCGGACATTCCGGTGATGATGACGATATCGGGGATGCGCTCCGAGCGCTCCGCCGCATCCATGGCATCTCCCTTTTGCATGTGTGCCTCCTAAAACAAGCGCGGGACCCGGCCAGCGGATCCCGCGCGATCAATTGCCTTTATTGAGTATACCGCCCCAAGCGGATACGAGGCCTGTCTTACGCCTCAAGCGCAGCCTTGAACCAACTTGTAATACTCGTGGGGTGCGTGATGGCGGTGCCGACGACAACGGCCCAGGCGCCCGCATCAATCGCGGCGCGGGCCTCCTCGGGCGTGTGCACGCGGCCCTCGCAGATGATGGGAAGACCGGGGAATTCCTCGGTCGCCTGACGCAGAAGCGGCAAATCAGGGCCATCGGCCATGGTGCAGTCGATAGCGGCAACACCATGAGAAAGCGTGGTGGACACCAGGTCGAAGCCCATGTCGACAGCACGACGAATATCCTCGATGGTGGCACAGTCGGCCATCAGGAGCACGCCCTCCTCGTGCAGCGGACGGAAGGTGTCCTCGACGGTCTTGCCATCGGGACGCGGGCGATCGGTGGCGTCAATCGCCACGATATCGGCACCCGCAGCAACGCAGGCGCGAGCGTGACGCAGCGTCGGCGTGATGTAGACGCCCTCGTGACCATCCTTCCACAAGCCGATGACGGGGACCTCGCAGCGGCCCTTAATGGCGGCGATGTCGGCAAGGCCCTGGCAGCGAATGGCGGCGGCGCCACCGAGCTCGCAAGCGCGAGACATTTGAGCCATGGTCTCGGGCGTGCGAAGCGGCTCGCCCATATACGCCTGAACGCTCACGACGAGCTTGCCCTTCAGGGATTGAATCAAAGGATCGACGGTCATGTTCGACTCAACCTTTCTAAAAACAGCCTTCTGAGACACCGCACCTTGACGTTCAAACCGTCGCTCACGTACCGAAGTACGCTTCGCTCCTCTTTCACGTCAATCTGCGGCACCTCAGAAGGCGCACTTGGTAGTTATGTTTACTTCAACGATGCAAGAAGGTGTTCGGCGGCACCGATGAGCGGAGCATCGCCCTCCAGAGAACCGATGAGGATCGGCGTGTCCTGAAGCGGATCGAGCGCCTGGCTGGCATAGCCCTCGTGCACCGAATCCTTCCACGTCTGTGAACGCCAATCGGGACCTTGGTGAATCACGCCGCCCGAAAGCACGATGACCTCAGGGTCCAGGATGTTAGCGAGCGAGCCCAAGCTGGCACCCAGCGCAAAGCCGGCGTCATGGATGACCTCGGTCGCCTTTGCGTCGCCCGCACGGCACAGGTCGTTCACATCGCGACCGACCGAAGGACGGCTGGGGTCGACGCGGCCAAAACGCTCATCGTACATTCGACCAATGGAAGTGCCCGAAGCAACCGACTCCAGATGGCCAGAACGCCCGCAAGCGCAGGGAATGCCGGCGGCAGCCGAGCACTCGATGTGGCCCATATGACCGGCAGCACCATGGAAGCCCTGCATCACGCGGCCGTTCTCGACATATGCGCCGCCGATGCCCGTACCGATGCCAAGACACAAGACGGAGAACTTGCCCTTGCCGACGCCCCAGTGGGCCTCGCCCAGAGCATGAGCCTGCACGTCGCCTACAACGGCAACGGGAAGACCGAGGTCCTCGCGCAGACGCGGCCCCAACTGGACGCCGGACCAGCCGGGCATGATCTCGTTGGCATACGCGATGGCGCCCGTCTTGGGATCGACGACGCCTGCGGCACCGATACCGACGCCAAGGACCTCAACATCGGGATTCGCCTCGAGAGCAGCCTTGATGGACGCCTCGATACGCTGGAAGACGGCCTCGCCGCCCTCTTGGGCCTCGGTGGGAACCTCGGCCTCAAAAACGGGATGGGGCACACTACCGTCAGCCGGGTACTCCATAATGGCGGTCGCAATCTTGGTGCCGCCGATATCAACGGAGCAAATGTACTTGTTCTCCATGTCGCTCTCCTTAGGAGATAAAAACAACTACAGGAAATGCGCCGTCAGGCTAGCCGCCACAGCGCGGTAAAGGTTTTCCAGGTGCCCGAGATCGCCGAGAAACCGTGTGGCCATTGACCTAATGGGTCATGGCCGCACGGTTGAACGGCGAGGTCGGGTGCCTGGGAAAGCTTTAAAGGAGACCGTTGTCCTGGAGGACCTTCTTAATAGCCTCGACGTTCTCGCCGGTCATGGCCTTCACCGGGCGCGGCATGGTCGGGCTGTCGAAGATACCCATGAGGTTCATAGCGGTCTTGAAGGCGCCGACGCCACCGGCATAGCCCTGGACGCCCGAGGTGACATCCCAGATGTGCGAAATCTCATTGAGGCGGTCCTGCTCGGCCTTGACGGTAGCCCAGTCGCCGGCCTGAGCGGCCTTCCACTGACGCACGTAGCCCTCGGGCTCAACGTTGGCGAGACCCGGGACGGAACCGTCGGCGCCACCGAGGTAGGCACCGTCGACAACAACCTCGTGACCGGTGAGAATGCTCATCGGATGGCCGTTCTTCTCGTTCTCCTGAACGAGGTAGCGGAACGAGATGTCATCACCCGAGGAATCCTTGACGCCGGCCAGGACGCCCTCGGCGCCGAGCTTGGCAAGGAGCTTCCAGGGGAGCTTGGTGTGGACGCACACGGGGATGTCGTAGGCGAAGATGGGCAGGTCGAGCTCCTCGTGCAGGATGCGGAAGTGCTCCTCGACCTCGGTCATGCCCTGCAGGGCATAGAACGGGCAGGTGGCGACAAGCGCATCGGCGCCCAGCTCCTGAGCGACCTTACCATGCTCGATCATGCGCTCGGTCTCGGTATCGATGATGCCGACCAGAACAGGCACGCGGTGGTCGACGATGCGCACGGCCTCGGCGACAATCTGGCGACGGCGCTCGTCGGTGGAGAAGACGACCTCGCCCGAGGAGCCCAGGAAGAACAGGCCATCGACGCCGGCATCGATCATGCGGTTGATGCTGCGCTCAAAGGAGGCAACATCGAGCTGGTGGTCTTCGGTATCGGGAACAACGACGGGAGGGATAACGCCGGTGAATTTCTGAGTTGCCACAAGAATCTCCTTAGTTGTCTGGCGGGCGACCCTATGCCGCCCACTCTTGTTGGCAGTGTCCAGGCCGTCTAGGCCAAAGAACACGAGTAGAACGTTTGGTTAAAGAAGTCGACGACTTCGTTTTCGAACGCATTGATGCGCTCGTGAGCGTATTTGGCATAGATGATATGCCTCCGGTCACACTCAAGACCGTTGAATACGGCAAACTGGCCCTTGGGGTCGCTCGCGGCATCCATGAGCGATGTGCCCATGAGCACCGATCCGCGCACCCGAGACGACAGCGCCTCGAGGCCGCCAGGAAGCGGATTGGCAACCGCCGTGCAGGCGAGGCCCCGCTCGTCCAGAGCAGAAACCGCCAGCGCGACTCCGCCGCCAAGGCCCTCGCCCCATGCAAAGATGCGGTCGGGGTCCATGCCATCAAGATTGCGCGCAACCTTCGCCAACGCGCAGCCCCAACGGACGCGCTCGACAAAAGCGGGCGAAGAAATCCCCCGCTGCAGGTCGTCCGCACCAGCAACATCGTCATCCAGCGCGAGGACGGCATACCCCATGGCGGCAAATCTCGTCATGTGATGCCAGCCGCGCACAGGCCGATCGATGTCGTGGAACATCAGGCACAGCGGCACGCGCTCAGATACTCGGGCACGACCAACAGGCTCAATCAAACGAGCGTGGACCGCATGGTTACCGAGCTCAAAGGAAACCTCCGAGTAACGGGCGCAGGGGTTAACAAAGTCAATCGCCGTAATGGCCAGGCCTTGAGTCTCAAGATTCGAAGCGCATGTCTCTAAATCAGAAACAACTGCTTGGACATCACCGTGCCAGTCCCGATATTCTGCGAGCCTTGACGAAACCGTTCCAGGAATTCCCACGAGCCCGGGGACTATCAGCTCATCGATATTGCTCTCGCACTTAGACATGAGCCTCCCCTCCCTTGCAGAAAAACGGAATGATCAAATCATCAAAGTCCTGAATCTCCTCGTGGCCAAAGCCCTCAAAAAACTCATGACGCTTGTCGCAGGACAGGTTGTTGTACACCGCAAACTGCGTTGCCGGCGGACAGACGATATCGGCCGTGCCCGTGCCAAACAGCACGGGGCACTTGACCATGGGGGCAAAATTCTTGGAATCGAAGTACGCCAGCTTGGCATAGGCTTCCTCGATACGAGTCGAGTCCTCGTCAAACCAACGCGACCAATAGCGTAGACCCTCGTAGGCAATATCGTCGGCGTCCAGATCCCAAACCAGGCGTAAGTCCGACAGGAAGGGATAGAGGATGGCGGCGCGATTGATAAGCTCGCTGTTAAGCGCGCAGGTCGCAATACCCAAACCGCCGCCCTGCGATGCGCCATTCACATACACGCGGGTAAGATCGATGCCCTCGAGCTCGCGAACGATACGGCATAGAATGCGGATATCCTGATGTAGACGGACATAGTAGAGGTTGGCCGGGTCGCCGTCGATACCGGCGACGATATGGCCCGCGACCGTCGTGCCCTCAAATCCACCAATGTCCTCGGAGGGGCCTCCTTGGCCAGGACAATCGAGAGCAATGAGCGCCATGCCCATGCCCGCAAACGACGCCTGCTCAAACCAGCTGCGGCTTGCACCCGGATACCCATGGAACTGAAGTACCAATGGCACAGGCTCGTCCGAGACGGGTTTAAGGTACTTGGCATGCAGGCGTGCACCACACATGCCGGTATACCAGAGGTCGAAAAACCGACAGGTCGCGGAATCCGCAACCGAAGCCGCCTCAATCTCGTAGTCGAGCTCGACAGCGTCGGCCTCGGCCATGCGGTCCTTCCAAAAGAGATCGAAATCCGATGGACGGGGCATAGCGCCTCGATATTCACCAAATTGCTGTTGTAGCTCCTGAGCACTTGGCATGGCTCGTGAACCCAACCTTTCGAAATCGCAACGGAGGTGCGCCCGGCAAGGGAACCGGGCGCACGGGAGGGAAAGCGAGGCTACTCGCCGAGCTTGGGATGCAGCAGCGACGGCGCAGCGCCGAGCAGCATCTTGGTGTAGGGGTCCTGAGGGTGTTGGAAGACCTGCTTGGCCTCGCCCTGCTCGACGATCTTGCCGCCATTCATAACGATGATGTCGTCAGAGATATAGCGGACCGTCTGGATGTCATGGCTGATGAACACCATGGCCAGGCCGAGCTCCTTCTTAAGGTCGGTCAGCAGGTTCAGAATCTGCGCGCGGACCGAAACGTCCAGAGCCGAGGTGGGCTCGTCGGCGATGATGGCATCGGGGTTCAGCGAAAGGGCACGGGCAATTGCGACGCGCTGGCGCTGGCCGCCCGAAAGCTGACCGGGAAGAACCTCGGCGGCGGAGCTGGGCAGACCGGTGAGCTCCAAGAGCTCCTTGACGCGCTTCTCCTGCTCGGCCTCGGTACCCAAGTTGTGGACGCGCATGGGGTCGAGCAGTTGCTCGCGAACGACCATGCGGGGGTTGAGCGCCGTGGCCGGGTTCTGGAACACGACCGAGATGACGCGACCCATGTGGCGACGGTCCTCGGCGGTACGCTTGGTAACGTCCTTGCCCTTAAAGTAGACCTTGCCGCTCGTGGGGGCCTGCAGGCCGCACATGACGTTAGCGGTGGTGGACTTTCCGCAACCGGACTCGCCGACGATGCCGATGGTCTGTCCGGGCATGAGCTTAATCGTTACACCCTGGACGGCGTGAACCAGGTTGGGGTGCAGAATCGAGCCGGTACGGGTCCTAAAGGTGACGTGGACGTCATCAAGGAAGATGATCGGCTCGACGCCGTTGACTGCGGTCTCGCTCATCTACATCACCTCCGCGTGAGGGGTCAAACCATTTGCCTTGAGCACCTCGTCGGGGAGCTCGGAATAGAAGTGCTCGGTGCCGGGCACGCGCTTGAAGACCGGACGGGTGTCCAGGCCAATGCGCGGATGGCTCGAGCGGGGCGCGAAGCGATCGCCCTTGGGGAAATCGCGCGGGCTCGGAACGGCGCCGGGTACCTGGTGCAGGCGGCCCGAACCGCTCTCGATGGACAGAACGGAACCCAGAAGACCGCGGGTGTACTCGTGGATCGGGTTAGTGAGCAGCTCCTTGGTGGGCGCCTGCTCGATAACCTGACCGGCGTACATAACCGTGATGTTATGGGCAACCTCGGCGACCAGCGCCAGGTCATGCGAAACGAAGATCATGGCAAAGCCTAGCTTGGCCTGAAGGTCGTTAAGCAGCTTGATGACCTGCTTCTGGACGGTAACGTCCAGAGCGGTCGTGGGCTCGTCGCAGATGACCAGCTTGGGGTCGCGGGTAAGGGCCATAGCGATCAGAACGCGCTGACGCTGACCACCGGAAAGCTCATGCGGATAGCTCTCGAGCGTACGCTTGGGGTCGAGGCCCACGAGCTCCAGGAGCTCCTCGGCGCTACGGGTGCCGCCACGCTTGGTGAGCTGCTTCATCTGGGCGGAAATGAGCATGGAGGGGTTGAGCGAGGACAGGGCGTCCTGATAGACCATAGCGATATCGGTACCGCGCAGGCCGAACCACTCCTTCTTGCTCATCTTGAGCAGGTCGCGGCCTTCCCAGAGAACCTCACCGGAAAGATGCTCGTCATCGTCGGTCAGGCCCATGATGGCCAGCGTGGTGATGGACTTACCGCAGCCGGACTCACCGACCAGGCCCATGGTCTGGCCAGGACGGACGTCAAAGTTGACGTGGTCGACGACGTTGATATCACCGTGGTGCTCAAACTGGATGCAGAAATCACGGACCGAAAGGATCGGCTCAACGGACTCATCGGGCACATGGCGGTCGTTACGCTTGAGTTCGACATCACGCAGAGCGCCAAGACGGGCGGACAGGGACTGAGCCTGCTCCTTGTAAGCGCGAACGGGGTCGGAGACCAGCAGGTCGGCCTCACGGCGCTTGGAGGAGTCGGTCGGATCCAGGGCGGCGGAGGGAGCAGCGGCCATGGCGTCGGTAATACCCTCGGACAGGATGTTGAGCGCCAGGCAGGTGATCATGATGGCCAGGCCCGGGAACAGCGCCTGCCACCAACGGCCGGCGAGCACGCCGCCGCGGGCGTCGGCGAGGATGTTGCCCCAGGTAGCGGTGGGCTCCTGGATACCAGCGCCGATGAAGGTCAGCGAGGCCTCGAAGATGATGGCGTCGGCGACCAGGGTAACGGTGAAGACCATGATCGGGGCGATGCAGTTACGCAGAACATGCTTGATCAAAATCCACGGAGCCTTGGCGCCAGAAACGATGACCGCGCGGACATAGTCCTCGCCGTACTCGGACACGATGTTGGCGCGCACGATACGGGCAATCTGCGGAGTGTACATAAAGCCGATGGCGAAGATGATCGACGGCACGGAATTGCCCAGGATGGAGACGAAGACGGCAGCAAGGGCGATGCCCGGGATGGACATGATGATGTCCAGGATGCGCATGATCGCCTCGGAAACGGACTTGCGCGAAACTGCCGCGAGGGCGCCCACGACCGAGCCGCAGACCAGAGCCATGGCAGTGGCGCCAAAGCCGATGATCAGCGAGTAACGACCACCGTAGAGCATGCGCGACAGAATGTCGCGACCCTTATCGTCGGTACCGAAGATAAATCCATTGCCGGGAGCCTGGCGAGCAGTGAAAATCTCGACCGGGCTATAGGGGGCAAGAAGGGGCGCCAGAATCGCGGTCAGGGCGACCAGCACCAGCACGACGGCGGCAATCTTAGAAGACAGCGTCATCTTCTTCCAGCCACCGAGCTTGAGCCCCTTGGAGGCAGCTTTCTCGAGCTGCTCGGTTTGCTTCTCTCGAATCTTTACCATAATCTACACCGTCCTGATGCGCGGGTTGATGAGCAGGTAGAGCATGTCAACCACGATGTTGATGATGATGAAGGCAAGAGCAACGACGATGACGACGCCCTGAACCAGGTTCGCCTCGTTGCCCTGAACGCCCTGCAGGATCGCAGTACCCATGCCGGGGAGGTTGAAGATGACCTCGATGACGACGGCACCGCCCATAAGGTAACCGATCTTAAGACCGAGGGTGGTGACCGGGGTGATCAGCGCGTTGCGCAAGACGTTGATGCCGACGACGACCTTCTCGGGAACGCCGGCGCCGCGAGCCATACGGACATAGTCCTTATCGAGCTCCTCAACCATGGCCGTACGCACGATACGAGTCATCTGGCCCGTCAGCGGGAATGCCAGAGCGATAGCGGGCATAATCATACGTCCCAGATAGCCAGCCGGGTTGGTGGTGAAGTGAGGCAGAGCACCGGACGCCGGGAGCACCTTAAGGTAGGAAGAGAACAGCAGAATCAACAGAACGGCAAGCCAGAACGACGGGGTTGCCAAGCCGGCGATGGAAAAGACGCGGATCACTTGGTCCGGCCATTTATCGCGATACAGTGCCGCGATGACGCCGAGCAAAAATGAGACGACCGCGCCGATGGCAAGGCCGATGAAGGTCAGCTGCATCGTGACGGGCAGGGCCGTGGAGATGCGCTTGGCAACGGAGTTGCGAGCAGCACCATAGGTGCCCATGTCACCATGGATCAGATCGCCCATGTAGCGCACGTAGCGCACGGGCCAGGGGTCGTCCAGACCATACTTCTCATGGTACTCGGCAACCGCCTCGGGCGAGGCACCGTCACCCAACGCCGTATAGGCGGGGTCGGTCTTGGAGAACGACATAAGGAAGAACACCAGGACGGTGACGCCCAATGCCATGATCGGCAGCGCCACGAGACGCCTTCCAATCAAACGTAGAAAGTTGTTCACGTTCTCTCCCCTTTCTTTTGTCGGTAGGACCAACTGGTATATGAGTATGGATACTCATTACAAGACCCGAGCGACATCGAGGCCGCCCGGGTCTTTGTTTCAACTATGAGGATACGGCCCCAATGACCGACATCCTGCATACAGACTCAAGCGAGTCTTACGCCTTGACGGTCGCAACGCCCCTGAAGGACATGCTCGTCGTGCCGATGCCCTTGAAGCCATCGAGGGCCTCGCCGTTGGGCGCGGTGGACGGATCGTCCCAGGAAGCGGAGACGGTCTTGACGTGGACAACGGGGTACAGAACGGCGTTGTCGGCAATGATGTCGAAGCACTCGTTCCACTTCTTCTGCTGCTCGTCGCCCTCGGCGGCAAGAGCCTCGTCCATGAGACTGTGGAGCTTCTGCCACTCAGCGGACTCCTTCCACGGGCAACGGGTCTGCATCCAGACGTTGTCACCGTACCACCAGTTGAGCAGCAGGTCGGGGTCAGCGCCGAAGCAGGAAGGATCGCCAGGGGCAAGGAGGATATCGTAGGCCTCGCCGCCGTCGATGGCAGCGTAGGTGGCCGGCGAGGTATCGGTCTGGATGGTCACATCGAAGCCGAGAGCGTCGAGGTCGTTCTTGACCTGGGCGGCCATGCCCTTGATCTGCTCGTTGTCGGTGGTGCGCAGGGTGATGGCACCCGGGGTGATGCCAGACTCTTCGATGAGCTTCTTGGCCTTCTTGGCGTCAGTCTTGTACACCGTGGAAGCCTCATGATAGTTGGTGAAGCTCTTGGGCAGGTAGCAGCTGGCAGCGGTGGCAAGGCCGGCGAAGGTGTTGGTGATCATCTTCTCGGTGTCGAGCGCATACATGACAGCCTGACGGACCTTGACGTTGTTCCAAGGCTCCTTGGCGACGTTGAACATGATGAAGCGGGTGCCGAAACCCTGAACGTTATCGATCTTGCAGCCGGCGCTCTCGAGCTGGTCGACGGCGTCAGCGGTGACGAGCTCCATAACGAGCGTGGAGCCCTCCTGCTGAGCGGTAACGCGAGCGGTGGGGTCGGTCAGGATGCTGTACTGGATCTTCTTATCCTCGGCAGCATACTCACCGTTGTACTCGGGGTTGGGAACCAGGGTGATCTCGGTATCGGAGATAGAGTCGTACATCCAGGGGCCGGAACCGATCGGCTGCTTGGCGCGATCCTCCTCGGACTGGGTAGCCGGGGTAACGCGGATGATGGCCAGACGATCCTTGAGCAGGGAGAAGTTGGGGACCTTGGTCTTGACCGTCACGGTGCTGGCGTCCTTGGCCTCGATGGACTCGAAGGGCTGGAAGAACGGAGCATAGGTAGCGGAAGCAGCGCAAGCGGTGTAGGAAGCGACGACGTCGTCAGCAGTGACCTCGGTGCCATCGGAGAACTTGGCGCCCTTGCGGATGGTGACCTCGAAGGTGGTGTCGTCCACGGACTTGGGATCGTCGGTGGCGAGCTCGTTGAAGGTGCTGTAGTCGTGGTAATCGATGCCGTAAAGACCCTCGACGACGTGCCAGTTAGCGCCCAGGCCCACAGCGGAGCCGGTGCTGGCGGGGTCAAAGCTGGACGGAGCGTAAGCGGAACCAGCGGTGATCACGCCGCCGCCACGGTTGGCGGAATCGGTGGAACCGGAAGCGGAACCTTCGTCGCTAGAGGTGCCACCGCAGCCAGTGAGACCAAGCCCTGCGACAGCAGCGACGCTGCCGGTGAGGCCGAGGAACGAACGCCTGGACATACCCTTGTTGATGATGGCCATGTCTTCTCCTATCAATAGAGAATCTTACCCGGGAGCACCTAGACTTGCCCCCGCGCAACTTGCGGACGATATATACCTTACCTACCGACGGACCCAACTGAGGTGCCGCGCTCGGCGACCGATACATACATACGCTTGAACGGTATTTACTACCGTTCACCGAATTCATTGACAAACGATTCGCCAGACAGTATGTATCGACGAGGTGAGATATCAGTCTTCGTCAACCCGCAGGATAGCAGGGTTATTCACCATGGTTAGTCAAACGTTTTAGCGTTAATAAAACCCGAAATCAGGAGGTAATCGCCGCGAAATAAATGATTGAAAATCAGCCAATCATGTATATCAGTTGTTTAGAAGCGCGTTTAGTTTTCGGAACGGCTGGCCGATGCCTGGGCGCGCTCGGCATTCCATGCAACAAGTGCCTCGTGGACCGCTTTGGCGACATCGGCCGGAACGCCTCGAACTTCCGCAATCTCCTGCTCGCTTGCCGCGCGCAAACGCTTCATCGAGCCAAAATGGCGCATAATGGCACGTTTTCTGGTGGGTCCCACGCCCGGAACGTCGTCAAGCACCGAAACCGTCATAGCCTTATTGCGCAACTCGCGGTGGAACGTAATCGCAAATCGGTGGGATTCATCGCGAACCTGCTTGATCAGATAAAGCGAAGCGGAGCCGGTCGGCAGCACGACGGGAGTCTCGTCCCAAGGCACGAAAACTTCCTCATCGGCCTTCGCCAAGCCACAAACCGGTATATCGAGCCCAAGAGCCTCAAGTTGCTTGATCGCAGCGGTCAATTGCGGCTTACCGCCATCGACAACGAGCAAATCGGGGCGCGAGCCAAAGCGCTCGTCGACCATGCGCTCGGGAGCATAGCGTCGTCCCAAAACCTCGGACATCGACACGAAGTCGTTTGCCTCGTCCAATTCGGCCTGAATTTTAAAACGACGATACTGGCCCTTGTCGGCACGGCCGTTGGTAAATACCACCATCGAAGCGACGGTAAAGGTGCCGTGCAACGTCGAGATATCGAAGCACTCGATACGCATCGGCGGCGCCGGCAGCGCCAGCGCGCTTTCGAGCTCCAGGAGCGCTTGATTGGTGCGGTCGTCAGCGTACCCCGTTCGCATCATGTAGCGCATGAGGGCATGGCGCGCATTTTTGGAAGCCATATCGAGCAGGCGGTGCTTTTCGCCGCGCTGCGGCCTATGGAGATGGCAAGAGCGCTCGCGCTTGCCCACAAGCCAC
>URMR01000007.1 GCA_900548935.1 uncultured Collinsella sp. | reverse complement strand
CGACGTTTTTCGGCAAAAACGCGGTTTTCATCGAATGTTGTGATGGTTTTTACTGCTTTGCGGCACGATCCAAGTGTCGGCGGCCAAACAACAGCAACGCCGCGGGAACCGCCGTCACGACCATGCCCGCCCCTATGAGCGTCTGCTGCACGCCAAACGTCGCCGCCAGCCACGGGGCAATCGCCAACGGGGCCACGCCAGCGAACATATTGCCAAAGCCCATGACCGAGTTCACGCGACCGAGTTGCTCGAGCGGTGCCGTCGTTTGCACGATGGTGTTGTGGAGCGGGTTGACGACGCCCCAAGCCACGCCCAGGGCAATCTGGCCGACAAGGGCCACGCCCACGTACGGCGTTCCCACATAGAGCAAACTTCCCAGGCCCACGGACATAAGCGCCACGAGCAGCGTTTTAAGGTTGACCAGGTGCGGCGGCAAGCGGAGCGCGACCACGGCGCCCAGCACCGCGCCCACACCGCTGGCCGACGAGAGCCAGCCCATCCACTCAACACCGACATGCAGGACATCGCGGTAGAAGAACGACTCTAGCGGATCGAAGGCGCCATAGCCAAAGTTCGAGAGGAAGATGATGCAGAAGAGCAGGGCGAGGACGCTGTTGGTGAAGACTGTCTTGATGCTTGTCGCGAAGGTGACGCGGGAAGATATGTTGGGGTCGGGGCTTTGGCTGGCCTCATCCGATGTGATGTCACCGATCGCGGGTTTGCCTTCGTGCGTGGCAGCCTGACCTGCACTTTGCCTAAAGCCCCAACCGGCAATGAGCGCCAACGCGGTAAAGAGCATCATGAGCACGAACACCGCGCGTGACGATGCAGCCGCCGCGACAAAGCCGCCCAGCGTGGGGCCAACGATGATACTCACGTTTGAAAACATGGCGATGGCGGAGTTGATGTCTTTGAGCTCGACAGGATCGTCGGTGAGGTAGGCTGGATAGGATGTGGCGATGGGCTGGGCAAACCCCATCACAAAGCCCAGGAGCACCGCGCCGAGCAGGACGATGCCGGTCGCGCTGCCAAAAACGAGGATCGCCGCGCCGGTTGCCAGCGTGCCCACAATGCTCAGCAAGAAATGACGGCGCGGACCCCAGGCGTCGAGCGCCGCGCCACCCGCAAAGGATCCCAAGATCACGAATACGTTCATAAAGAGGACAGCCAGCGATGTCGCCACGACCGAGGCATCGTCTGCATAGGTGAGCGTTCCGATGACGCCGATAAAGTAGCTGGTCTGAAAACCGGTGTAGATGAGAAAGCGCATCGCCACCAGGCGCTTGGCCTGCACGGACAGCGATGACTGAGGCTTTGAGAAAAGAGAGACGAGCATGGAGACTCCTTGTTTCATACGAATGCGGACGGCGGGCATTCGCCACCGTCTGTCGAATCAATCTATCCGCATGAAACATTAAGGACGCATCAAGAGCCCCTTCTCTCCGTTTTTCGCCCGTCATGAACTACTTGGTAGATTGTAAGGCATGCCCTACACATCTACCAAAGCAAAAACCACCACAAAGGTGCCTGGCCCCTTTGTGGTGGAAGTGACGTTTGCCCAGGTAAAACCTACCAAAATAACCCTGTTCCTATTTGGCAGGTTATGGCAGCGCAGCGAGCCGGCGCAGCGCCAAGCCTTAAAGGTGGTCTTGAATCAGATCGCAGATGGCTCGGGCGTCGTTGATGTTGATGACTCGGGTCGCAAAGCCGGCGTCGAAGGCCTGACGCGCCAGGGCTTCGTTGCAGGCAAGGGCCAACGTGTGACCGTCGACCAGGTCGAGAGAGCTCTTGCCACGCAGACGGTCGACACCGGAGCGCGCTACCACGATGTTGTCGAAGCCCTCGGTCTTGTAGCCCTCGATGATCACCACGTCGACATCGTTGTAACGCGACAGCAGCTCGTGCGCGGGCATCTCGTCCTCCTCGCGCGTGTCGGCGTACTCCGCCCAGCGCGTGGCGCAGATGAGGCCCACGTGCTTGGATCCGGCCTGGTGATGGCGCCACGTATCCTTAGCGGGCACATCGATATCAAAGCCGTGGTGTCCATGATGCTTGAGCGAGCCCACGCGCAGGCCGCGGCGGGTGAGCTCGGCGATAACCTTCTCGACAAGTGTGGTCTTGCCCGAGTTTTGGTAGCCGATAAACGCAATCGCGGGGACGGCCGGAGTGAGAGCTGCGGGCGCGACGGCGACGGGTGCGCTCGCGGGCGCATCGCCCGCGGCTCCCACGGCCTCAACGGCAGCGACCTGACGCTCTGCGCGGTCCCACACGCCCGAGCGACCACCTTCTTTGTGCAGCAGGCGCACGTCGACGATCTCCATGCCGCGATCGACGGCCTTGCACATGTCGTAGATGGTCAGACACGCGGCACTTGCGCCGGTCAGAGCCTCCATCTCAATGCCCGTCTTGCCCGTCACGCCGGCCGTAACCAGTACGTGAAAGCCAACCTGTCCGTCCGCGCGCGCCGGCGCCCAGCCCTCGGGCACGTTCTCGGCCGGCGTCCCCGCCGGAGCGATGGGCGCAATGTCGCACTTGCTCTTGGTAATGAGCAGCGGATGGCACATGGGGATGATGTCGCTCGTGCGTTTGATGGCCATGATGCCCGCCACGCGCGCGCAGGCGAGCACGTCGCCCTTTTTGGCGCGGTCTTGCAGCACCATGGCCTGCGTCTCGGGATGCATGAGGATGGTGCCCTCGGCGATGGCAATGCGATGGGTCTCGGCCTTGTCGGACACGTCGACCATGCGTACCTCGCCCTTGGCGTCAACGTGCGTCAGCTCGTCGCGACGGGCATCACGGGTGGGCTCGGCGACAACGCTGGCAGACGGCTGCGCGGACGCGTCGGCGTTACCAGCATTCACCGCAGCCGCGGCTTTGTGGGCAGACATCGCGGCCCTGCGAGCGGCCTTGGTGGCATCGGCGTACCTGCTCTTGGCCATATGATCATCCTCCGATTTGGGACATAAATCGTTGCGTGCCCTCAATTATCGCGTGTTCCTGCGGTTTGTGGGCCACGGCATCGCGCCAAATCGAAAGTACCTGCATATCATCACCACGGCGCAGCGCCTCACGCACCGAATACTCGGCATCGCTGAACAGGCACGGACGCACGTTGCCATCGGCCGTCAGGCGCAGACGGTTGCAATTCGCACAAAAATGGTTGGACATGGCGCTAATGAAGCCGACCGTTCCCGCCGCGCCCGGAAAGTGCCAATAGCGCGCAGGGCCCGCGCCGGCAGGAGCGTCGTTGATGTCGAGCGGCTCGAGCTCGCCCAGTCCCGCCGCAGCGGCCCCGGCATTGATGCGCGCCCGCAGCTCGTCACTCGGCACGGTATCGCTCGCGTCCCACAGCTCGGGATTGAGCGCGGGCGCATGCGGGTCCACAGCGCAATGCGAGCTGGTGCGCTCGTCGCCGATGGGCATGTATTCGATAAAGCGCAGGTGGATAGGGCGGTCGACGGTCAAGCGCGCGAGGGCCGCCACATCCTGGTTGAGCCGACGCACAACAACGCAGTTGACCTTAACGGGCTCAAAGCCCCAGGCCAGCGCCGCGTCGATGCCGGCCATGGTCTGCTCGAGTCGACCTAGGCGCGAAATCTTTCCAAAGAGCGTAGGGTCGAGCGTGTCGAGCGAGATGTTGACGCGGTTAAGCCCGGCATCTTTGAGCTGCGGCGCCAGCTTGGGCAGCAGGGCGCCGTTGGTGGTGAGCGAGATGTCCTCGATCTGCGGAATCGCGCGGATGTCGCGAATGAGCGGAATGATACGGCGGCTGACCAGCGGCTCGCCGCCCGTCAGGCGCACGCGGCGAATGCCCTCCCCCGCCACCAGGCGCACAAAGCGGGCGATTTCCTCGGCGCTGAGCAGCTCGTCGTGCGCGCGGGGCGCCACGCCATCGGCCGGCATGCAATAGATGCAGCGGAAATTGCACTTGTCGGTAACGGCAATGCGCAGGTAGTTGATGTCGCGGCCAAAGCCGTCATGTTGCACGTGCCCGTCCACGCAGCCCTCCCCTCACGCGGCGTTTTATTCTTCGGAAAACATAATACCCCACGAGAGAATCATGCCGACACCCGTACGACAGGACAGGTCACCTCGAGCAAAACGGACTTCCCAAGCCCGTCCTCAACACAAACCATCACAACATTCGATGCTTTTCCCGATTTTGGCAAAAAACGTCGAATGTTGTGATGGTCCGCCTGCCCACGGTACCCCGTAGAAGGGCCGGAACGTCCCTAAAGGCCGCTGTCCCAGTGCCGAATCACGAATTCTCGCAGGTCGTTTTGCCGCTTTTGGAACGCTTCGCTTCGATCGCACTTAAGGCCCATAGCGAGCGCGATGGCGTTCATCGCCCGATGCAATTGCAGCTGATGGGCAAACTGAGTCCCGGTGAGGACGATCATCCTAAAGCCCAGCGCGCTCAGCACGGTCATACGCTCCGCATCCGACGCGCTGCGCTGTTTATCAAGATGGTCCGAGCCGTTGTATTCAATCCCCGTACCGCTCGCAGGCGCATATACGTCGATCTCGAAATACCCGGCCTTTGCAAGATACTTGAACTCATTGGGAACATCGACCCGATGGTTGAGCTCGATCTTGGCGTATCCCAGCCCGCCCTGGGAACGTTTTGCTACGACCATGATTGCGGTGGCCGTCTCCATGGGCGACCGCGCGCCATCGTGCACGCGCTTGAGCACGGCGGCCGCGCGTATAGCCCCCTGACGAGATCGGTTCTCATTGCAATAAGTAATCAAGTCGGCAACGGTATACCTCTGCCCCATCTCGATATAATCGCCTGTCGACAGATGATTCAAATGGTATCGGGCGCAGATTTCGTAGCCATATTCCAGCTGCTCGGGCTCACTCATCCACAAACCCGCTTGGACAAAGCACATGACCTCATCAACCACCAGAAGGCCCTCTGCCACCTCGATAAGATGGTCTGGAGGTATCGGCGCCCCAAACACGTGGCACCTAAATCCAGCCGGCGTCGAGCGCTCAAAATCGAAGTTGACGAGCGTGTCGATATGATCGAGCTCTTCTCGTGGAATACCAAGAGAAACCAGATGGTCGGCAACGATCCCAACCGCCGTTGAAGCCCTCAGCCCCTTGGCATCGAGTCCCAATTTGGGCAGGCTCGCGGTCGGTTCCGCCTCGTTAGCAAGCGAGTCCTCATCGTATAGACTGCTTGCTCGCGAGAGCGACTCGGACGGGCGCGCCACGTTGTGGTACAGCCAGGCAGTTTTATGGGACAGGACGATTGGCAGGTCCATGAGCCCTCCAATGGAGTCGGATAACCAACCTTATTCCCCTGCTCACGGGTCCGCACACCTTCGTGCGCAAGAAAGCGATTCCACCCGGTCGAGTGGCAGAAAAACCATCACAACATTCGATGCTTTTCCCGTTTTTGGCGAAAAACGTCGAATGTTGTGATGGTTTGAGGCGAGGTAAGAGGCACGGAGGGGTCAAAGCATCGTGCTTGGAGCGTGACTATTTTTTCGCCCCGTCGTCAACATAAACCTTGACTCTACAATCGTTGTAGGGTTTTCACTACACTGGTAGCTAAACGAACCAAGCCAGAAAGTGCCCCACCCATGGAACACGACCTCACACGCGGCAATGTCCTCAAGACCATCGCAGTCTTCGCCCTGCCCTATATGCTCTCGTACTTTTTGCAGATGCTCTACGGCATGGCCGACCTGTACATGATGGGGCAGTTTAGCGGCGCCGCCGGCATCACCGCCGTGGGCAATGGCGCGCAGACGCTCTATATCATTACCGTGACGCTCGTGGGCCTGGCCATGGGAACGACGGTCATCGTCGGCCACGCCGTGGGCTCACGCCGCTTCGACCGCGCCGAGACCGCCATCGGCAACACCATCACGCTCTTTATGGGCGTCTCGGTGGTACTGGCCGCTGTCCTGCTCGCACTGTGCCCGCAGATCGTGGCACTCATTGGCACACCGGCCGAGGCGGTCGAAGGAACCGCTGCCTACCTGCGTATCTGCTTTATCGGCATTCCCTTTATCGCCGCGTACAACATTCTTTCGGCCATCTTTCGCGGGCTGGGCGATTCGCGCTCGCCCATGTACGTGATTGGCGTGGCGTGCATTATTAACATTGCGCTCGACTTCCTGTTCATTGGCCACATGGGGCTCGGCCCCGTGGGTGCGGCGCTCGGCACGGTAACCGCCCAGACAGTAAGCGTTGCCCTCGCGCTCGTGTGGCTCAAGAGTCGCCGCACGAACATCCACGTTAAGCGCAGCGACCTGCGTCCCCAGCCCGAGGTGCTCGGCAGCATTCTTAAGATCGGCGTGCCTGTGGCCGTGCAGGACGGCTGCATCCAGGTGGCGTTTATGTTTATCACCGTCATCGCCAACCATCGAGGGCTCGTCGACGCCGCCGCCGTGGGCCTGGTCGAGAAGATGATCAGCTTTTTGTTCATTGTGCCGAGCTCCATGGGCGCCACCGTCAGCGCGCTCACGGCGCAAAATGCCGGCGCGGGCAAGGGCGATCGCGCGCGTCAGGTGCTCAAGGACGCCATGACGATCTCGGTGGTGTACGGCTGCCTGATCACGGCGCTGATGTGGCTGGTGGCGCCGGCGTTTATCGGCTTTTTTGCCAAGGACGCCGCGGTGGTCGCCGCCGGTACCGGCTATATGCACAGTTATATTTTCGATGCAATCTTTGCCGGCATCCACATTTGCTTTAGCGGCTTTTTCGCTGCATACGGCAAGAGCTACATCGGCTTTGCGCACAACGTGCTGGCCGTGGCACTCATTCGCGTGCCCGGTGCGTGGCTGTTGTCGAACGCCTATTCCGATACGTTGTTTCCCATGGGCATCGCGTCGCCGTGCGGATCGATTTTGTCGGCAGTCATCTGTGTTGTCGCGTTCACCGTGCTCAACCGGCGCGGGGCTTTTGACAAGTTGGCAGCGTAGCGGGGCAACGCGAGTCTGGCGCCCCTCCCCGACCCTATTGAAAGGAGTGGCGCCATGACCGACTCGCCAACTGAACATACCGAGGGTCTGCTCCGCATTGGCGAGGTGGCGCGCTTATTTAACCTAAGCGTGGGCACGTTGCGCCATTACGAGCAGATGGGCTTGCTGGACCCGGCACACATCGATCCGGCGAGTGGGTACCGCTACTACGGATCGCGGCAGCTCTCAACTCTCAACACCATCAGCCACCTGCGTGTTCTCGACTTACCGCTCGCGCAAATCCGTGAGTTTGTGACCACGCGCGACGTGAACCTTATGCAGCGGCAGCTGGCTCAGCAGCAAAAGCTCATCGAGCGCAAGCGACGTGAGCTGGAGCGTGTGTCGCGCAAGATCGATAACCGGCTTGCTCTGCTGCACAATGCCTTGAACATCGAGCTCGATACCATTTGCACAATCGATGCGCCCGAGCTTCGCTGCGCCGTGTTGCGCGAACGCGTCAACCCCACCGATGCCTATGCGCTAGAGTGGCAAATTCGTCAACTGCAGAAGGGCCAGCACGAGACCTTTGTCTTCCTGGGCAACTTGGGCGTCGGGATTAGCGCCGAGCGCCTGGCCGCCGGCGACTTTGACGGCTACGACGAGGTCTTTTTGCTGCTCGATGACACCGATGACTACGTGGGCGACGTCGAGACGCGAACCGCCGCGCGCTGCCTGACCATAAGCTTCCGCGGCACGCACGGGCAAGCAGGCCCGCGCTATGAGCAGCTGCTCAGCTATATGCGCGAACATAACCTGACACCCGCCGGTCCATCGCGCGAGATTGCCCTGATCGATGACATCATCAGCGACGACCCCGCGACCTACGTGACGCAGATCACGGTGCCGGTCGCCCCGTCCAAATAAGAACCGCCCGGAAGGCATCATGCTTCCCGGGCGGTTCTTCAATTTGGCTATCGATGTCTTACGCTTCCGGCATCTCACCAGTAGCCAAGATCTGCTCGAGCGCGTCCTCATCCAACACGGGCACACCCAGCTGCTCGGCCTTGGTGAGCTTGGAGCCCGCTTTGGGACCGGCGACCAGATAGCTTGTCTTCTTTGACACGCTGCCCGAAACCTTGGCGCCAAGCACCTTGAGTGCCGCGCCCGCCTCGTCGCGCGTGCGGTTGACGAGCGTGCCGGTGAGCACGAAGGTCAGACCCGCGAGTGGCTGTGCGTCGGCGAGCTCGCCTGCCACGCCAGCGTCGGCTGCGGCCTGCGCGTGCGCGGCGCCCAAGTCGACCTCGAGCGAAAGGCCCGCTTGGCGCAGCCGCTCCAGCACGGCAAGGTTCTCGGGCACGGCCAGGAACTGCTTGACGCTCGCCGCAATTTTGGGACCAATGCCCTCGCACTCGGCAATGTCCTCTTCGCTCGCCAAGATGAGCTTGTCAATCGACAGGAATCGCTCGGCGATAACCTCGCCCACGCTCTTGCCCACGTGGCGGATACCCAGGGCAAACAGCACGCGACCGAGCGGCTGGCTCTTGGACTTGTTGAGCTCGGCGATGATTTTCTCGGCCGTCTTGAGGCCCACCGGAATGGGGTCGCCCTTCTTGACGCCCTTTTTGCTGTTGGAGCTGGCATAGGTGCGCCCCGTGTCCAGGCCGGCGATGTCGTCGACCGTGAGCTGGTAGAAGTCCGCGACATCATGGATCAGTCCGGCGGCGATCATCTTGTCGACGATTTCGTCGCCCAGGCCATCGACGTCCATACAGCCGCGACTCACCCAATGGAGCAGGCGCTCCTTGAGCTGCGCGGGGCAGTCGATGGACACGCAGCGGTAGGCAACCTCGCCATCCTCATGGACCACGGGGCTGCCGCACACGGGGCAGACCTCGGGCATGTGCCAGTCAACCGAATCGGCCGGGCGCTTGTCGAGCACCGGGCCCACGACCTCGGGGATCACGTCACCCGCCTTGTGCACGATGATGGTGTCGCCCTCGCGCACGTTTTTGCGGCGAATCTCGTCGATGTTGTGCAGCGTGGCGCGCGCGATGGTGGAGCCGGCGACCGTCACCGGATCGAACTCGGCGACCGGCGTGAGCACACCGGTGCGGCCCACCTGGATGCGAATTTCGCGCAGGACGGTCTGCTTTTCCTCGGGCGGGAACTTAAAGGCAATGGCCCAGCGCGGCGCGCGGGCGGTAAAGCCCAGATCGAGCTGCTGCTGGAAGCTGTCCACCTTTACGACCACGCCGTCGATGTCGTAGTCCAGGTCGCCGCGATGCTCGAGCGCCTGGGCGCAGAACTCGTGGACCTCGGCGGGTGTGGCACAACGGGCAACGTTAGGGTTGACGCTAAAGCCGGCGCTGCGCAGCCAGTCGAGGAACTCGCGCTGGCTGTGGACGTGCAGCGGGTCGGTATCGGCGATGGCATAGATAAAGGTGGCAAGATCGCGGCGCGCCGTGATCTTGGGATCCTTTTGGCGCAGGCTACCGGCGGCGGCGTTGCGCGGGTTGGCAAAGGGGTCGCGGCCCTCGACATCGGCCTCTTCATTCAGGCGCACAAAGCTGCCCTTGGGCATGTAGACCTCGCCGCGTACCTCGATGGTACGCTCGCGGTCGGCGCCCATGTGGGCGAGCGCCGGCTCGGACAGGTGCATGGGCACATCCTTGATGGTGCGCACGTTGAGCGACACGTCCTCGCCCGTGGTGCCATCGCCGCGCGTGGCCGCGCGCACGAAGGTGCCGTTTTGGTAGGTAAGCGCCACGCCCAGACCGTCAATCTTAAGCTCGCAGGTATAGGTGACGCTACCAGCGCCGAGCGCATCCTCGGTGCGTTGGAGCCACGCGTCGAGCTCGTCCAGGTCCATGGCATCGTCCATGGAATACATGCGCGCCATATGCGTGACCGGCGTAAACTGCTCGCTCACGTACCCGCCCACGCGTTGGGTGTAGCTGTCGAGCGTCACCAGGTCGGGGTAGGTCGCCTCGATTTCCTGCAGCTCAACGAGCATTTTGTCGAAGGCGGCGTCCGTGATCTCGGGCGCATCGAGCATGTAGTAGCGATAGGCGTGGTAATCGAGCTCGTGGCGCAGCTCGGCCGCGCGCGCTGCCGCCTGGGCACGGGCATCGGCCGGTGCAGCGGTATCCGCGCTCGCGGGCGTTTCGGTATCGATGTCCACGCCGTCACCAAACAGGCTCGATTGCTCCATAGCGGCACTCCTTCGCTCGATTTCAAACGGATACTAGAGTACCACCGGTCGCAACGGGGCCGAATAGCCCTTTCGAACCGCACCGAATCGGCAGCCGCCAGACCGGGGTGGACAGTTAGTTCAGACCATTCCGGACCAGGCCTCTTGTCAGCCCCAAGCGATCCGTTTTCCTCCGTCCCCAACGGATCAATAAGAAGAGAGGGGCTGTCCCGCGTTGATGGGACAGCCCCTCTGGCTTCGGTATGTGCGATACGGCTCGTTAGTAACCCTGGCCGTAGCCCTGACCCTGGCCCTGCTGGCCCAGCAGCTCCTCCAGATACTGGCGCAACTGCTCGTCGGTAATACCGCCGTTGCCGGTGTCGGTCGCACTGTCGTCCTGTTGCTGGTTCTGCAACTCCTCGTCGGAGCCCAGCTCGACCGTGACCTTCTTCTCTTCCTTGCCGCGCACGAGCGTGATCTCGACCTTCTCGCCCACCTCGTGGCTGCGCAGCGCGATGATCAGGCCATCGGCGCTCGTAATCTCATCGTCGCCCAGCTTGGTAATGACATCGCCCTCTTGGATGCCAGCCTTGGCGGCAGGACCGTCCTCGACGACGCTTGCCACATACGCGCCGCTATCGGTGCTCAGCTTGTTGGTGCGGGCGTTGAGCGCATTGACGCTCGAAAGCGTAGCGCCCATGTACGGATGTACCGGCGTCTTGCCGTCGATAATCTGGTCGGCAATGCTCTTGGCATAGTTGACCGGAATGGCAAAACCCACGCCCGAGCTGGAGCCCGAATAGCTCTCGATAAGCGAGTTAATACCCACGAGCTCGCCGTTGTCGTTGACGAGTGCGCCACCGGAGTTGCCCGGGTTGATGGCGGCATCGGTCTGGATCATGTTGGCGTAGATGGTGTTGCCGCTGGTAGAGCTCATGGCCGTGGAGCGATACAGCGCCGACACAATGCCCGTAGAGACAGACTGCTCGTTGCCGAAGGGCGAGCCAATCGCCATGACCCACTCGCCCACGTTGAGCTTGGAGGAGTCGCCGATCTCGATCGGGGTGAGCTTGGAAGCATCGGCGTCCTTGAGCTTGATGACGGCCAGGTCGCTCGAGGCATCGTTGCCCACGAACTCGGCCTCGTAGGTGGTGCCGTCATCCATGGTCACCACGTACTGGTCGTAACCATCGACCACGTGGTTGTTGGTGAGGATGTGGCCCTCGGTATCGAGCACCACGCCCGAACCGACACTGCCCGAGTTATCCGACCCGTCAGCAGACTGCGAAAGCGAGCCATTCTGGCTGCCGCTCGAAGTGGCAGTGATGGAAACAACGGAGGGCAGGGCCTTAGCAGAAACGGCCTCGGCCAGCGTGGTGTCCTCGGAGTCAATGGTGATCTTTTGCGTCGATGAACCCGAAGCACCCGCCGTCACGGCGTTCCTGCCGCCGCCGATATCGAGCGTGCCGCTCATAATGAGCGCGATGACCAGCAGGGCACCGCATGCGCAGCCGGCGAGCGCCGTAATAAAGATCGGCAGCTTTTTGGTCTTGGTCTTGACCACCGTGTGCTTGTTCACGACCTGTTGGCCGCCCAGCGGCTTGCCGGTCTGCGTGTCGTAGGCCTGCACGTAGGGAATGTTGCCGTCGGCAGGCGTCGACTCCACCTGCACGCGCGGCTGCTGCTGGGTCTCGCCGGCGTTGCCCGCATCCTGGGGGCGCTGGGAATCGTTCTCGCTCATAGCTGCGATCCTTTCGTCAAATAACCAAAGGCCCGCCAAACATGTGGCGGGCCATCATTGTTCACGTTGAGTTGTACCCCAATATGCGGGTGCACGTGTATGAGAACGCAATCTTTTAGGAAGGCTTAAGTTCTGCTGCAGACCCAAAAGGACCCGGCCTGCGTCAAAACCACCACAAAGGTGCCTGTCCCCTTTGTGGTGAAAAGCTAGTCCTTAAACAGATAGCCCACGCCGCGGACGGTGGTGATGTGTGCCGCAATCTGCGGGCCCACCTTGGAACGGATGCGTCGAATGTGCACGTCGACGGTGCGCGTGCCGCCGCAGTACTCAAAGCCCCACACGCGGTGCAGCAGTACCTCGCGGCTGTAGGCACGGTTGGGATGCGTCGCCAAAAAGCTCAGAAGCGAGTACTCCATCAGCGTCAGGTCGATGGGCTCGTTATCGAGTGTCACCTGGTAGGTAGCCAGGTTAATCTCGAGGTTATCGATGTTGAGCACATCGTCGGCGGTGACGGTCTCCTCCTCGCCCATCAGGCGCTGTGCGCGAGCCTTGAGTTCGTTGGGCGTCGCCGTGGGGCATACAAAGTCGGCATGCGCGTGATTCGGCAGGCGCAGGGTGCCGAGCGCCTCGTCGTCGACGATCACCAACATGGGGACGCCGCCGCGATCGTCAAGCCACTTGGCAATCTGATCGATGCGGTCGCTGCGGATGCCGTCGGAATCGAGGATCAGCAGGTCAAAGTCGTGCGCCGCAGTCGGCGAATCGGGGGTTGCCAGGCTCACCTCGACACCCAGGGTGGTCGTCAAGCTGCGGGCAAACTCGTGGAAGCGCGTCGTGCGCGCCATGAACAGGGCACTCTTTTCGGACATATCGGCCTCCAAGGAAATGAGCTCAATCGTACTGGAACAAGCCAGCGCGATTAGGAGTTCGCCAGGTAGTGCTTGATCTCCCACTCGGTGATCGTAGACTCAAACTTATGCCACTCGTTGCGCTTCTTTTTGAGGAAGAAGCTGTGAATGTGCTCGCCGAGGGCATCCTTCATAAACTGCGAGTCCTCAAAGACGTCAAGCGCCTCTTTGAGCGAGCGCGGCAGCGGTGCGTAGCCGGCCTCGAGCATCTGACGGTCGGTGAGTTTGAGCGTCTCGGCCGTGGCCTCGGGCGGGAGCTCCAGCTTGCGCTCGATGCCATCGAGACCAGCCGCCAGCGTGACGGCGTTGACCAGGTACGGATTGGCCATGGGGTCGGGGCTACGCAGCTCGATGCGCGTGGACAGCTGCTTGCCGGGCTTGTAGACCGGGATGCGGATCATGCTCGCGCGATTGCGCAGGCCCCACGTGGCGTACTGCGGCACGGAATCGCCACCCGTGGTGATGCGCTTGTACGAGTTGACCGTGGGGTTGGTGATGGCGCTAATCTCGCGCGCGTGCGCAAGGATGCCGGCCATGTAGTGCTTGGCGATATCGGAGAGGTGGTACCTCTCGTCGTCCTCGCCCCAAAAGACGTTGTTGCCGTCGTGGTCGAACAGCGACTGATGCAAAAACATGGCGCTGCCGTCCTCGCCCGCCAACGGTTTGGGCATAAAGGAGGCGTGGCAACCGCTCTCGTAGGCCTGCTGTTTAATGATGAGTTTGGCCGTGGTGATGGCGTCGGACATGCTCAGGGCCTCGGCGTGGCGCAGGCTCATGCCGTGCTGCGAGCGGCCGGCGGCGTGGAAGGTGTACTCCACGGGCACGGACATCTTCTCGAGCGTGAGGACCGTGTTGCGGCGCAGGTCGCGAGCGGCATCGCTCACCGAAAGATCGAAGTAGCCCACGTTGTCGAGCGGCTCGGGGGTGTGCTCGTCGGGGAAGTAGTAATACTCCAGTTCGGCGCCCACGTTGAGCAGGTAGCCAGCCTTCTCGGCCTTATAGAACATGCGGCGCAACGCATCGCGCGGATCGCCGGCGAAGGGCTTGCGGTCGGGGGTGCACACATCGCAGAACACGCGGGCGACGCCGTTGTGGCTCGGGCGCCACGGCAAAATCTGGAAGGTCGAAGCATCGGGAAACGCCAGCATGTCGGCTTCCTCGGGCGTGGCAAAGCCCTCGATGGCGGAGCCGTCAAAGCCAATACCCTCCTCAAAAGCGACCTCGAGGTCCTCGGGGCTAATGGCAAAGTTCTTGAGGCGGCCGAGAATGTCGACAAACCACAGACGCACAAAGCGGATGTCACGCTGCTCTACGGAGCGGAGTACGTAATCGATGTTCTGCTGGTTCATGTCGCTCCCCTTTCTTTCGGGCGGGTTTCGACTGGTCTATATCGCAGATACTATCGCAGAAAAATGTTTCCGCAGGGTTAAAGCGTATCAAGCGCTCAAAAAACGTGCGCGAACAGGCCGTCTGACTTATGCGCGATCATAAAGGATCACTCCTTCGCGCTCGATTACCGCGGCAAGATCATCATCAAGATAGTCACTCGAGACGAGGTCAACCTGCTTCCCGGTTTCTTTGCGAACCGCCTCGCCAAACGCCGACAACGCGAAAAGACCAAAGCCCTGTTCGCGATCGACTTCGAGACGCAAGTCAATATCGCTATCGACATGTGCCTCGCCCCGGGCATACGAACCAAAAAGAATCACGGTTTTGATGGCGGGAATCGAGCTGGCTGCCTCGCGGACGGCGGACTCAATCTGGGCAGTATCCAAAATGCCCGTCGCGGCGCTTTCGCTCGCAAAGCTCTTACCAAGTGAAGGAACAAACGGCAGAGAGCGCTCGCGCAGCATCTGCCTCATAAACATATTGACCGCAACAGACGAAGTCATGCCAAGCTCTTCGCACAGTTCGGCAAATGAGTCTTTAATTGACGAGTCCACTCGCACACTCAGCACAGACGCAGCCATGGATACCTCCTGTATGACATTGTCTATATATTATCATACAGGCTAGCGCGAGGTTGATGCGCGATGTTCGATGTGGCCGGGAATCTCGATGCGCTTGGGGGCGAGCTTTGCGGCCTCGCCCACCGTGGTGGTAACGACGTCGATGCGCTCGGACAGGCGCTCGACTACGCGCTCGGCAATGGTGATGGTGTCTTGCGCTGCCGTGGTCACACCGCCAAAGAGCACATGGTTCCAGGGATAGTCGTCAAACGTCGCGATCTTGAGCCCCGCCGGCAGCGAGGGGCCAAGCTGCGCCAGCGCCTCGGTCAGGCGCAGGAAGACCAGGCCGTTGACAGCGATAAGGCCGAGCCTTTTGCCCGCATAGCCGCGGATGGTCTCGTCCAAACGGCCAACGCCCGTGGCACCGCCATCGGCCAGGGTAACGACCTCGCCCGCAAGACCGCGGCGCGAAAGCTCGTCGGTAAAGGCCTCGGCGCGCTCTCGACGCACGGGGCTGTCGTCGCTTGCCTCGGTGAGCATGCACAGGCGCTCACAGCCCGCAGCGGCGAGCTCGTCTACCAAGCCAGCGACCAGCTCACGGTTGTTAGATGTCACCAGATCGACACCGCCGTCGGCAACGTCGCGGTCGAGCAGCACAACGGGCAGGCGTCCCGCTGCCGCGGCGATCGCCTCGTCATTGCCGCCACAGGTGTTGACGACCAGGCCGTCCACGCCGGCATCGATAAGTCTGGTGAGCGACTCCGCTTCCTTAGCGGGGTCGTTGCCGCTAATGGCCGTCATGAGCGAGCAGCCGCGCGCAGCGGCGCTGGCGGAAAGTCCTTCGAGCATGGCGCTGGAGAACGGGTTGGCGATGTCGGCCAGGATCACGCCGATGAGGTTGGTGCGCGAGCTCCGCAGATTGCGCGCGGCGGCACGTGGGCGATAGCCAGTGTGCTCGATAACCGCCGCGATGCGGGCACGGGTCTCCTCGGTCATTTGCCCGGGGCGGTTGTTGAGATAGCGCGAGACCGTGGCCGGGCTCACGCCCGCCTCGGCGGCAATGTCCTTGATTCTCATCTGCGCCATAACGCACCCCGTTTCCCAATTGTCGGCGGTCTGAGCCATTTTAGGCATTTTTTAAAAATCTCGGTTGCAAAACGCTGTAGGTGAGTATACTACAACACGAAACGAAACCGATTTCGTAAACCGATTTCGGCGAGCGTTGGCACGCAGGTGCAAAGACGCACCCTACCGTCTTGGCACCTGCGCGCCAACGCCATATCAAAGGTGTACGCACGAGCAAGAAGGAGCTGCGCGACCATGGGTAAAACGGTTCTTACCTTCGGCGAGATCATGATGAGACTCTCACCCAAAGACCACCTGCGTATTGAGCAGGCAACCGAGTTTGACGTCCGCTACGGCGGCGCCGAGGCCAACACTGCGCTTTCCCTGGCCTACCAGGGCGACAAGGCCGCTTACGTCTCCGTTGTCCCGGCCAACCGTCTGGGCGAGTGCGCCCTGCGTTCGCTGAAGGCCTACGGCGTCGACACCACGCGCGTCGTGCGTCAGGGCGACCGTCTTGGCTCCTATGTGTTTGAGGTCGGCGCCTCGCAGCGCGGTAACGGTTGCGTCTACGACCGCAAGTACTCTGCCATCAACATGGCCAAGCGCGACGTCTTTAACTGGGACGAGATCCTCAAGGGCATCGATGTCTTCTATTTCTCCGGCGTGACCCCCGCCGTCTCCGATGAGATGGCTGCCGCCTGCAAGGATGCCCTCACCGCCTGCCGCGCCAAGGGCATCACGACCGTGTGCGACGTGAACTATCGCGGCAAGATGTGGTCGCCCGAGAAGTCGCAGGCCACCATGAAGGAGCTCCTGCCGCTCGTCGACATCTGCATCGCCAACGACGAGGATGCGCCTGCCGGCCTTGGCATGACCTGCGTCTCTGGCTCCCTTGCCCACGGCATCGAGGAGCGCGACACCTATGTCGAGATGGCCCGTCAGATTTGCGCCGAGTACGGCTGCAAGAAGGTCGCTTCGGTCGTCCGCAACATCTCCTGCGTCGAGCGCTCCATCTGGATGGGCATGCTCTATGACGCCGAGAGCGGCGAGCACTGGTTCTCCCCTGCTCACGATGTGCACGTGCTTGAGGGTGTTGCCGCCGGCGACGCTTTCAACGCCGGCCTGGTCCACGCCCTCATCAACGACTTCGATCCGCAGGCTGCCGTCAACTACGCGATTGCGGCTTCGATCCTCAAGCTCACCATCAAGGGCGACTCCAACTTGGTGACCGCAGACGAGATCGCAGCCGTAGCATCAGCCGCCGACGGTGGCACCCGCGTCGCGCGCTAGTCCGTCTCCATTCCGCGGGCCGCAGCTTTCCAATCCCATACCCCTGCGGCCCGCTCCCTGATTCCTCCGGCCGGGCAAAACCACCAGTCCCATTCCGGTTTTGCCTGGCATTCCCTACATGACTGGTCGAGCAGCCGGTTTTGGAATTGCTTGAACCCCAAGCAGTGCCTCCGATAACCAATCCAAAATCGGCTCCTGACCAGCACATTTGGCAATCACGCGCCCATGCGCGCCACGCATCGAAAGGAACATCATGTTCGATCAGTTCTATACCACGCTTGAGTCCCTGGGCATCGTGCCGGTCGTCGTGCTCGACAAGGTCGAGGACGCCGCTCCGCTCGCCCACGCCCTTATGGCAGCTGGCATGAAGTCCGCCGAGGTCACCTTCCGCACCGCCTGCGCCGCCGAGTGCATCGCCGCTATGGCCGAGGCCGAGCCCGAGATGTGCGTTGGCGCCGGCACTGTCCTGACCGTCGAGCAGGTTGAGCAGGCCCGCGCCGCCGGTGCCAAGTTCATCGTCTCCCCGGGTTACAACGAGGACGTCGTGAAGCATTGCATCGACATCGAGCTGCCCGTCCTTCCCGGCACCGTGACCCCCTCCGAGGTCACCGCAGCCGAGAACCTGGGCCTCAAGGTCACCAAGTTCTTCCCCGCGTCCCAGTATGGCGGCCTGAACACCATCAAGGCCCTCGCCGCTCCGTTTGTCGGTCACCGCTTTATGCCTACCGGCGGCGTGAGCACCGCCAACGTCGAGGAGTACCTGAGCTCCTCCGCCATCATCGCCTGCGGTGGCACCTGGATGGTCAAGCCGGCCCTGTTTGCCGACGGCGACTTCTCCAAGGTCGAGCAGATCGCCCGCGAGGCCATGGACGTCGTCAAGAAGGTCCGCGGCTAGGTTTAGCTCTCTATCGTGAAAGGGGGCGTACCCTAGACCTCGCCCCCTTTCTTTTAAAGCGGCTCGGAAGCGCGCCGTTTCCGTCACGAACAAGAACCAAAACCGTCTTGTATGCTGATAGAACGTGACGGAAGCGACACGCCCCCGAGCCGCTTTGTATAATCGGCTGGCAGTCGCGCTCAACTGAGCCACTTCGGTAAAAGCCGAGCCATCAAAACAGCTGCGGCGCCGTCTGGAGGAATGGACCCTTGCTTCCGGTCTTTTCCTCCAAGCGGTGCCGCAGCTTTGTGCCCCGGTTACGCCCCAACGCAGTTGCGGTGAAATAGGGACTGTTTGCGCCACCTAGGCCGCAAAACAGTCCCTATTCCACCGCAACTTATATGGGGATTGATTAGATGAACGAGTCTTTGGACAGCTCAAAATAGTCGGGATGCAAGGCGATAACCGGACCTTGCTCTTCGGGCATCAGGTGCAGGTGTGTCTCTGCCAGATAGCTCGCCGCGTCGGTATCGCCCCTCTTAATGGCCTCGAGAATCCGGCGATGCTGCCGACGAATCGGCTCCCAATCCAGATCCTGTGACACCATACGCAACCAGTTGTATCGCTCAAAATGCGTGTTGATGCTCTTCATCCAATCCCACAACATGTGACGACCGGCAATCTCAAAACATGTCTCATGGAACAGGTTATCCAGGTCAAAGAAACGGCGCGTTTCGCCATGGTCGAGCGACTCGGACTCGGTAAGAATCTGCTCAAGCCGCTGCTTTTGCTCGGGCGAGGCGGCCGAACAGCATTTAATAAGCACGCTTCTCTCGAGCTTCTCGCGCAAAAAGCAGGCGTTTTCGGCGCGTTCCATGCTGATCTTAGAGACGTAGGTGCCGCTTTTGGGACGCGTTTCCACCAGCTCCTGCTCACGCAGGCGCACAAAGGATTCGCGAATGGGCGTGCGCCCGATTCCCGTCTCCTTTTCCAGACCAATCGCCGAAAGGCGCGTGCCGGGCCTGAGCTCGGCGTAGATGATCTTGGACCGCAATGCGTTGTACGCCTGGTCTTGCAGGCTCTGATAATGCTGGTGCTGTTCCATAAAGCCCTCGGATAAGTCCTCGGTTAGTCGAATACCACCATGCAATACTATCGCATCCCCCGCCCCCTCATAAGTTGCGGTGGAATAGTTCCTGTTCAAGGCCTTCAGCAGCAAAAACAGGAACTATTCCACCGCAACTACAGCCAACGAGTTGTTGCAATTAGGTGAACGTTCACCTTTTTATTGTTTTTCTCTTCGCAAATAAAATCCCGTCGTATACTTAGGCTCAAACGAAACCGATTTCGTTGAGCGTGGGCAATATGATGCTAAGACGCACCCTACCATCTTGGCATCTTATCGCCCACGCAATGCCATTTGCTTTCTTCCCGTCTCGTTGGACCTTTAGTCCCATTCCGGCACAGCGAGACACTTCCTAGACGACTGACCGTGGGGCCGGTTTTTCTGCTTTTGCAGCAGTGCCTCCGATAACCCTCTTTTGCCGGCCCGGGTCAGCTTTTTCACACAACCGAAAGGACGGGTAGCAACATGCGACCGCTCATCATCATGCATGGCGAGAACATCGACTGGTGCCATACCGTCATCAGAATGCTGATGTATCTGGTGGGCGTTGCAGTACTGGCACTCGGTATGAGTCTCCAGACGGCATCCGGCCTGGGCGTCGCCGCGCTCACGTGCTTTGCCACAACCCTATCCATGCTCACTGGCAAGACGCTCGGCTTTTGGATCACCGCAACCTACGTCGCCTACATCGTGGCGCAATTAGCCATCTTGCGAAGCGAGTTCCAGCCGCGCATCCTGCTCGAGTTGTTCTTCTCAACGCTGATTGGCGGCTTGACCGACCTCTTCATGGCGGTCAACCCACTGCATCCCACGGCACTCCCCACACAGATTGCGACCATGCTGCTCTCCCTCGCTGTCACCGCATTTGGCGTAAGTCTCGTCGTCAACATGGGCGTTGTCCCCAACGCGCCCGACGGCTTGGTGCAAGTCATTGCCGAAAAGCTTAAACGCCGCTTTGGTGACGTAAAAGTCGTGTTTGACTGCTCACATGTCGCCGCCTCGCTCGCGTTGTCGCTGATCTTTATGTACAACCTGGGCGGCTTTGGCGTCACGACCGCCATCTCGGCACTGTTCCTGGGCCATGTCATCAACGTCGCCAACAAACTGTTCGCCCAGCGCTTTATCCGCGCGGCATTCGGAAAATAGCACCACCGTAAGAACCCGCGAACAGCGCTATACGTTGCTATATCTCACTATACTTTGCTATATCTTGCTATATCTTGCTATATCTTGAGCAAAGGTGGCTCACATGCAAACAAACCCTTTTAAGCCCACAGCAGGTAAAACACCTCCCACGATTATCGGCCGCGAAGATGTACTTGAAGAATTCAGTGAAGGCCTCACCAACGGGCCTGGTGCCCCTGGGCGCCTAATGCGCATAGCCGGCGTCCGTGGAACGGGCAAGACGGTCCTCCTTGACGAGTGCTCACGTTTGGCGCAAAGCCGTGGCTGGACGGTCATAAAAGAGGTCGCAACCGAGGGACTTTGCCAGCGCATTCTCGAACAGCTGCAGCCCAAATTCCAGGCAAAACACGCCAGATTTGAGCCCACCGTAGCCGGCATATCCATCGGCAGCATAGATATTGAGCGAATCGGCCCATCGCTACGCGACGCCATGAGACAGACAATATCCAAGAATGGAAATGGCCTGCTCATCACTCTCGACGAGGTTCAAGACGCAGAGCTCGATGAGGTCCGAACGCTCTCCATTGCGATTCAGCAGGTTATCGGCGAAGACCTTGATATCGCCTTTGTTTTTGCGGGGCTGCCTTCGATGATTGAAAGCATCATCAACGGAAAGACACTTACGTTTTTGCGCCGTGCCCTCCCCTTTGACCTGAAGGCTGTGGCAGTAACCGAAGTGTCGTACTCCCTCGAGGAAACCATTGAAGCGTCTGGCATGGAGTTGCAGCCAGGTATTGCCGGCCAACTTGCCGAGGCAACGCAAGGCTATCCTTTCATGATCCAACTCGTTGGATACTACGCATGGCAGTTGGCAAGACGCGCACATACAGCGATTATTGGAGAAGAAGAAGCCGAGCGCGGCATTGCAACGGCACGCGAACGCTTCTGCGCCATGGTGATTGAGCCCGCGCTGCGGCGCATTCCGCCCACGTGCATCGCTTATCTGCTGAGCATGGCGTCTTTGGGGCAGACGAGCTCGACTAGCATGGTTGCCGATGGCCTAAACAAAACGCCTCAACAGGTGAGCTCCGTCCGCAGCCGCCTGTTAAGAGAATCGATTATCGAAGCCCCCTCGTACGGCAAGGTCTCATTTGCCATCCCCTACATGCGCAATTACCTCTACGAACACAAAGCCGAACTGGAAGTTGAACTGCAGAAGCGGTAACTGCCCTGCAAGACGAAAACCGTTTTCGTACGGATTAAAGCAGACGTAAACGATTTTCGTCTTGATTTGCGTACGGAATTAAGACGTAAATTGCGCTTTCGTACGCTTATTACCAGACGCAAATTGTTTTCGTCCGGCCATGCGTCCCCAATCTAGACGAAAAGAGCCCCGAGCTCGTATTGAACTGCATCCCAATTCTTGGACGGGTGCCGATGCCCTGATGATGCCCTGATCTCTGCCATGTCGAGGTGCGAGATCAAATCCTTGGCGCGCTCGCCGGAGTGGTATGCCTTGTTCGGCGCCACCTTCCTGTAGAGCTTCTTGAGCTTCGTCTTCCCCTTGTTGCCCGGCGGCATCTCCGTCTCAGGTGGCAGCCCTAGGAAGGACAGGACGCCGGGCAGGTCGCACAGCATCACGTCCTCGATGTCGGCCTTGGCCGCCAGGTCGACGACTCTCTGCGCTGTCGGCGAGATGTTCGGGGTGCTGCTACCGCCCGCTGGTTCGGAAGCTGGCGGGCAGTAGCGGGCAGTAGCGGCAGTAGCGGTGTGGCTCGATAGGCCCGAATATCCGTAAGGAAGGTGCTCGCTCTCATATGTGCTGATATGCCTCGCCTCGCGAACCTTGGGATGCTTCCTGAGGTAATCCCTCAATTCGAGCCACTCTTTATGCTCATAACGCTTCGAAATCGTTTCCCCGTCGACAGTTTCCTTCACATAATGGTATGTTCGAACGCCTTCGAACTTGCCGAACCCGTTCTCGACGCTGAAGTTTCTGAACCAGCGCGAAAACCCATTCAGGTCCATGAAGTTGACTTGGGGATGCCTGTCTTTCGTTCGTTCGAATGAGTGGACGAGCGGAGTGCCTTTGACTTGTTCCAGGCCGAAGGCTTCCATTTCGCGGGCCTGCTCCTTTTTCCAGAATTCGAGATACGACGTCAGCGTCTCGCTTATCGAGATCCTCCGCACGCTTTTCTTGCTTTTGGGCGAGCGAACGCTTCGATCGGCCGCGAACCGCTGCTCAATGAGGATGCTTCTGTTCTCGACGGAGACATCGGACCACGTCATCCCGAGGGCTTCTGCCCTTCTCATGTCGGTGTCGAGCATGAGCATCACGCATGTGATGTGCGCGTCCGGTTCTCGATTGAGTAGGATGTCGAGTAGGCGAGCGGCGTGATGGTTCCTTCGCGGTTGTCGTGGAACTTTTTTGCGTACGAGCCGACGGTGTCCCTCGATTTTTGGACGTAGGTGCCGCTGTTGAGTTCTGCCTTGTAGGCTTCGAGTGCGGCGTCGACCTCTCGGCTTTTGGTGGTATGTATGGTCTGCCACGGCGAATAGCGGTATTTGCCCGTGACCGGATCCTTGCCGAGGCTGTGACGGTAGCGCCACGTGTATTTGTCGCGGCGTTGCTTCGTTCCTTTGCCTATGACGAGAGGTCGGTCGTTCATCGTGTTCCTTGCCTGAAGTGCCTGAGAATCGCGCTCGGTTGCGCGGAATGGCGCAAAGGGCTGGGGCGGGTGGGCATTACCCTTGGTGGTGGGCCCTGCGTGGGGTCACACCACCAAGGGTAATGCTCCGCCTGACCGCTTTCAAGCTCGTTGTGGGTCGAATTTGGGTCGAATTATTCCGCGTACTTTTCTTTCGTAAATCTATGAAAACATCAAATGACCTGGAGTTATATTGACTTCAATTTGGGTCGAAATGTCTGAATGAAACAACGTCGTAGCGACCTCATAACCCGAAGGTCGGTGGTTCAAATCCGCCCCCCGCGACCATGAAACTTCAGGTCGGAAGCATAAAAGCTCCCGACCTTTTTCTTTGTCTAGGGGTTTCGGCATCTCTCGTTCTTTGGGTACCTCGAGGCGGGCAATCAGATAGATGCTTACGAGTATCATAGGGTCTTTTTACATCGCGGTCGTGTCTCGTACTGGTGCGCCGCTCTTTGTGGGACGTGTCACTTTGCCATAGGTTGTCCGGCGGCGGGGCGCAGGTCGTTCCCCGTGGCGTCGCTCCTTTCGATGCTACGCTGCCTGGCTACTCGTTCCACTGGTGCTTTTTCATGTCGACGCAGCCGTTGTCTCGGAAGGCGACTCCTTCCTCCGTCAGTAGTGCTCGCTGGTCGGGGAAGTTTGGCGCGAGGCGTCCCGCGTGGTTGACGACGCGGTGGCAGGGATAATCGCCGTAGCGATCCGCCTCGCTCAGCACCGCTCCGACCAGGCGAGAGTTTTTCTCCCTGCCGATGAGGCGCGCTATCTGACCGTACGAGGCGACGCATCCCGCCGGAATCTCTGCCACGACGGAGAGAATCTCATAAACCAAATCTTCGTCCAGGACTTTTCCCATCGTATCGCTCCCGTGTTCGCTTTTGCCTTCGGGGGCGCGGCGCCGATCACCCGTGCTGCGATTTTCGCAGCTCCCCTTACCGAAGCATCGAGGGAAAGCGCGTGCGTGTCAAGGTTGTCTGGTCCAGTTGCTGGCTCGATGCCTCGAGATGTTCGCCTCAAGTGCGACCTGCCCCTATTGGAAAAGGATGCCGAAGATGTATTTGGTGATGGCGGAGCGGCGGATGACCCCCACGAGTTTGCCCTCGTCATCAACCACAGGAAGCTTCTTGAACTTCTTCTTCGCCAGCAGCGCGGCGACGCGGGCGATGCTCTGCTCGGGACGGGCACACACTACCTGGCGCGTCGCGAAATCCATGACGCAGCGATCCTTCAGGTCTTCGATGCGCTGCTCAAGGCTCTGATCGTCGAAGTATAGCATGGACGCGTCGCCGCCCGTGAAGATGGTGTGAGCGCGATGCTGCGCGATGGCTCCCATGACATCGCCGTCGGAGATGAACCCGACCACCTGGTTGCGCTCATCGATTACGGGCATGCTGCTCACCTCGTTTTCGGCGAGCATGCGCACCACGTCGGAAATCGTGCAATCCTGCGTGCAGGTGAACGGCTCTTCAATCATGATGCTCGAAACGGGCGTCCCCTCGAGCTCGAGCGGGATGCGCTCGGACAGAATCTCGGACATCGCTTATGCCTCCTTCGTTTTCGGTGCGGTTTTCTTGGTGCGCACGCTGAATATGGCGCAGATAAGGGAAACGAGGCCGATTGCCGCGCACACCTTGTAAGCGACGCCCGCGCCCACGGCGGTGGCTACTTGGATGCTCGCATCGACGCCGGCCGACGCGGTGACGCTTGTCATGACCGTGATGATGAGCGCCGTGCACAAACCGCCGGCGACCTGGCGGCCGGTGTTCGCGATGGCGTTGCCGTGGGCGATCATGTCATTTTTCAAGGCATTGACACCCCATGTGTTCACCGGCATGTTCGCGAGCGACTGGCCGGCGGACTGCAGCATGCAGAACAGCGCAACCACCAAGATGGGCGTGTTTACCGTCGAAAGCGAGAGCAGGAACAGGGCGCCGGTCATGAGGGCCAGGCCGACGATCGAGATGGCACGCGGACCGAACTTGTCGAACACCACGCCGGAGATAGGGCTGATGATGATGCCCACCGCCGCGGCGGGAAGCATGGCCATGCCGGTTTCGAAGGCCGAAGCGCCAAGCGAGGTTTGCAGCAGCAACGGCAACAGCGTGTTGGTGACCAGGCATGCGGCGTTGATGAGCGTGACGATGATGGCGGCCACGCGGAACTCGCGCGTCTTGAGCGTGCCCAGTTGAAGCAGCGGGTCCTCGATTTTGCCCTGGCGTACGACGAACAGCACCAAGCACACGACACCCGCGACGATCGAGCCGAGCACCACGGGGTTGCCCCAACCCATCGACGAGGCGCTCGAGAACCCGTAGAGAAGTCCGCCGAAGGCGATGGTGGAGAGGACGACCGAGGGCAGGTCGAGCTTGGGGTTCTTCAGCTCGCCCACGTTTTTCAGCATGAACACGCCCAGCACCAGCACGAGAATTGCGAGGGGGACGATGGCGCCGATCATGGTGCGCCAGCCGTACGTGTCGATCACCGCACCGCCTACGACGGGGCCGACCGCGGGACCCGCCGACATGACGATGCCCGCCATGCCCATAGCCGTTCCTCGTTTCTCGACGGGGAACACCAGCATGGGAACCACCGAGACAAGCGGCATGAGCACGCCTGAGCCCGCCGCTTGCAACACGCGACCGATGATGAGGAACAGGAAATCAGGGGCTGCGGCGCACAGCAGCGTGCCCAGCGCGAACACCAGCGTCGCCCCGAAGAATAGCGCGCGGGTGCTGAACTTGTCGATAAGGAACGCCGAAACGGGGACCATGATGCCGCTCACCAGCGGGTATATGGACATGATCCACTGGGCAGTCGAGGCATCGATGGCGAAATCGGACATGATGACCGGCAGCGCAGGCGACATCACCGTTTGGTTCAGTAGCGCCAAGAAGGCACCCAGGACGACGACCGCGACGATGCGGATCTGGGTACCGGTAATGCGCCCATTGGCGGGCGCGACCGTACAATTATCAGACATAAGCTTCCTTCGTATCTATTCGATTCTTCGCCGAAGGCGCGCCGGCCCACGGGCGAAATAACATGCACGTGCTATGCGTGCATCAGATACGACAGGAAGAAAGCGGCTGCTCAGAGCGCACTTGGGGAACAACAGGAGAGGCCCCGTATACCAAGGGCCGCCGAATTGCGATGTATGCTTTGGTCAAATCCTTCATAGCGGGGAGGTATTCTAGCAGCCGTCTTCGCCCCTTTCAAGGGATGTAACCCAGACGTTGATTTTCTTCACCGAGGCGCCATCGTTGACGGGTGGCGTGCTTCTCTATCGCCACACCGCGGGGCGAGGGAACGCCGCGGCGAGCTTGTACATCGGCTATGTGTGCAGCTGCGAGCGTGTCGCCGGCGCGCGCTGGGCGCCAGTCCGATCCGGCCGACTCTTGCCGACGGTCGGTCGCCGTCCTCCTCCATCTCCGCCTGCTCTGTTTTTGCTCGGCTCCCTTGTCGTATCATGGACGGACGAGAATTGAGCGAAGGCGGTACGTATGAACATCCAGATATTCGGCACGAAGAAAAGCTTCGATACTAAGAAGGCCCAGCGCTATTTCAAGGAACGTCGTGTGAAGTTCCAGTTCATCGACTTGAAGGAAAAGGGGATGAGCAAAGGCGAGCTCGAAAGCGTGGCGCGCGCCGTCGGCGGGATCGACGCTGTGATCGATCCAAAGGCGAAAGATGCCGACACGGTTGCGCTCGTACAGTATCTTGCTGCCGACCAGAAGTTCGAAAAGGTGCTCGATAACCAGCAGATTCTTCGTGAGCCCATCGTTCGCAACGGCCGCCAGGCAACCGTTGGCTACGAGCCTGACGTGTGGAAGGGCTGGGAATAAAGTGAAGCGCCCACGCCCGTGGTTTTATCCACGGACGCGGGCGCTTGCGTAAGACGTCTCTTGTCGTTTGAGTGGAGCGCCCCGGCGGCGCTGAACAACGCGCCCCGGTGACGTGGCTCGAGGCTCTTTGTGCCGCGCATCTATGAGAGGAGATATTTGATGCGCATGGGCGCTACTCCATGTAGCCACCCTGAATGGCGGAAACTGCATGCTCAGTAAAGAACTTGAGCGTGCCGGAGGTATAGCGATTAGCCTTGGGCTTCCAAGCGGCGCGACGCTCGGCCAGGACGGCGTCGACCTCGGCCGGCTCCATCTCCTTGCCGGCGATACCCACGATGGACAGCGAGCGCTCGGGGATGTTGATTCGGATAAGGTCGCCTTCCTCGATCAGGGCAATCGGGCCGCCCACGGCAGCCTCGGGCGAAACGTGACCGATAGCCGGGCCCTTGGAGGCGCCGGAGAAACGGCCGTCAGTGATCAGGGCAATGCTCGCGCCCAGCTCGGGGTCGCTGGCGATAGCCTCGGTGGTGTAGAACATCTCGGGCATGCCGGAGCCCTTGGGGCCCTCATAGCGAATGATGACGGCGTCGCCGGGCTTGACCTCGTGCGTCAGGACGGCGTGGATAGCGTCCTCCTCGCAGTCGAACGGACGCGCCTTAAGCGTGGCCTGGAACATCTCGCGCGGAACAACCGTGTGCTTGACGACGGCGCCCTCGGGAGCAAGGTTGCCGTGGAGGATGGCGATGGAGCCGTCGGTACCAAAGGCTTGGTCAAACGGGCGAATGATGTCCTCGCGCTTGAGGTTCCACTTCTCCAGGTAGCGGCCGCACTTCTCGTAGTAACCGTTGTTCTTAAGGTCCTCGAGGTTTTCGCCGAGGGTCTTGCCGGTGACGGTCATGACATCGAGGTGGAGCATCGACTTGATCTCCTCCATGATGCGCGGCACGCCGCCCGCATAGTAGAAGAACTGCGCCGGCCACTCACCTGCGGGGCGAACGTTGAGCAGGTAGTGGGCGCCACGGTGCAGGCGATCGAAGTCGTCGGCGGACATCTCGATGCCAAACTCGCGGGCAATCGCGGGGATATGCAGCAGCGAGTTGGTGGAGCCCGAAATGGCACCGTGGACCATAATGAGGTTCTCGAAGGACTCCTTGGTCACGATGTCGCGCGGGCACAGGTTGTGTTCGGAGAGCCACACGGACTGACGGCCGGCCTCGCGCGCAAACTCACGCAGGTCGGAGCTGGTAGCGGGCAGCAGGGCCGTGCCGGGGAGCATAAGGCCCAGGGCCTCGGCGGTAACCTGCATGGTCGACGCGGTGCCCATAAACGAGCAGGCACCGCAGCTGGGGCATGCGTTGTGCTTGGCAAACTCAAGCTCCTCGCGGGAGATCTCGCCGCGCTCGTAGCGGGCAGAAATCGCGCCGAGCTGTTCCAGGGTCAACAAATCGGGACCGGCATCCATGACACCGCCGGTAACGACGATGGAGGGGATGTTGATGCGGCCCATGGCCATGAGGTTCGCAGGCAGGCCCTTATCGCAGCTGGCGACAAAGACACCGGCGTCGAACGGGGTGGCCTTGGCATGGATCTCGATCATGTTGGCGATCATGTCGCGGCTGGGCAGCGAGTAGTTGATGCCGTCGTGGCCCTGTGCCTCGCCATCGCAGATATCGGTGCAGAAGTAACGGGCACCGTGACCGCCAGCCTCGGCAACGCCAGCACGGACCTCCTCGACCAGCTCAAACAGGCCGGCAGAACCCGGGTGCGAGTCGCCGAACGTCGACTCGATAATGACCTGCGGCTTGTCCAGATCCTCGATGGACCAGCCAGAGCCCAGACGCAGCGGGTCCATCTCGGGGCTGATGGTGCGAAACTTGCCGGAACGCGGCTGCAGCTTGGCAACCAGGTCGGCTGCCTCCTGCTGAATCTGTGCCTTGGTCTTCTCGTCCATGATGCTCTCCTCTTTTGATTTGAACGGTTGTACCAATCGTTGGTTAATGAATCAGGTGTAAATGGGTACCGAGCGATGCACTCGGCAAAAGATGCTTAGCTACGCGAACTAGGCGAAGAACGAAATCACCAGGGCGCAGGCAAGACCCGAAAGGCCGATGAGCGTCTCCATAATGGTCCAGGACTTGAGGGTGGTTTTCTCGTCAATCTCCAGGAACGAGGAGCACATCCAAAAACCGGCATCGTTGACGTGCGAGAGGGCCGTGGCACCGCCGCAGATGGCAAGACAGATAGCGGCACGCATGAGCACCGAAGCACCGGCAACCGCGGGCATGGCGGCCATAATGCCCGACGCCATGGTCATAGCGACGATGGAGCTGCCGACAGAGGCACGCACCATGACGGCAATCAAAAAGGCAACGACCACCAAAGGCAGCGGTGAGGCCTCGAGCATAGGTCCGATAACCTGGCCCAAGCCGCAGTCCTGCAGCATCCAGCGAATGACGCCGCCGCAAGCGATAACCAGCAAGATCATGCCGACGGGCTTAAGAGAGCGGTCGAGCAGGGCCTTGAGCTCGGCACCGGAGTAGCCGCGCCGCGCGCCCAGCAGATACATCGCGACGAGCGTGGCGAGCGTCAAAGCGACGAACGGCTTGCCCAGGAAGGCAAGAATCGAAGCGAGCTCGGCGGGCATGGGGATATAAGAGGACAGTGTGCCCAGCAAAATCAGACAAAGCGGCGTGAGCACGATGGCAAGCACCATGCCAAAGGAGGGAAGCTCCTTTTCGTCGCTCGCGCCCTCGGCAGAGGTAAAGTGCTCCGGAACATCGGTAAAGATGCGCCCGCCCACGTTGCGGCCCCAGATGACGCCGGCGATCGCCATGGCGATGAAGGCGGTAGGGATACCGACGAGAATCATGGTGCCCAGGTCGACACCGAGCGTGCCGGCGACCAAAACCGAACCGGCCGAAGGCGGCACAAACGCATAGCCAGCGGCCAGTCCCGCGAGCAGTGCGATGCCGTAGTAGAGCGTCGACTTCTTGGTCTGGGATGCCACGCTAAACGCAAGTGGGATCAAAACGACCACGCCGGCCTCAAAGAACACCGTAGTGCCGATAACCAGACCGGTAATGCCCAGCGCCCAGCTGGAATGACCCTGCCCAAAGGTATCGATGAAGGTCTGGGCGATCTTCTTGGCGCCGCCGCTCTCCTCAAGAATCTGGCCAAACATCGAGCCGAGGCCAATGAGCAGGGCGATGTTTTGCAGCGTGGTTCCCACGCCCTTGGTGACAGTGTCCGCCACCAGGTCGAGCGGCATACCGGCGCCGATGCCGATCGCGAGCGCCGAGACCATCATCGAAAGCACAGGATGCAGCTTGAACTTAATGATGAGCGCAAGCAGCAGCGCGATGCCCACGATAGCGGCGATGACCAGCCTGGTGGGGTCGGCCATAAACGTTGGGTCTGACATCTTTCCTCCAATTCATCAGATCTTTTGAATTCGCCTTAGACTATAGCGTGATTTCAATAGGTCTGATGTTTAAAGGGAAACTTTTTTCAAAATACATCTGATGTATTTGGTAAACGGTCGTATTTGCGCTGTGAACGGTATTCTAAGCCGCCCGACTCAAATCCAGCGGCCAATATCGCATCCGTGGTGCGCTAAAATAGCTCAGATGAATTTTGTAATGAAAGGTATAGCTATGGCCCGCGCCGAATCGGGACTCCCCGAGCAAATATCGGAGAAAATCATTCAATTGATTCTGGATGAGCACCTTGAGCAAGGCGATCGCCTGCCTAAGGAAACTGTGCTGGTCGAACGCTTGGGCGCCGGCAGGAGCACCGTGCGCGAGGCCATGAAGTTGCTGCAGTCGCGCAATATCGTGCGCATTAAGCAGGGTTCGGGCACC
>URMR01000006.1 GCA_900548935.1 uncultured Collinsella sp. | reverse complement strand
TCGCCCGCCGCCACGGCGGCATCAAGCTCAACCGTCACCTCTTCGTGACCCACCGCCACCAAGTGGCCCACGCGCACGCCCTGGTTGATCGCGCGCTCAAAGCTCATGAGCTCGGCGCCCGAGCGACCCCGCAGATACGCATCGGTAAAGCCGCGGTTGAACGACCTTCCCAGCTCGCGCTCGAGCGTCGGCACCGCATCGGCATCCCATGTGCCGTCGCGCAGCATATCGAGCGCCCGACGCCACACCCTCACCACGTTAAAGACGTAGTCGGGATTCTTCATGCGGCCCTCGATCTTGAGCGATGCCACGCCGGCGGCAACAAGTTCGGACAGGTGCGCGATGCCCAGATAGTCACGCGGACAAAGCAGGCGGTCCCCTTCGACAGCGACAACACTCTGCCCCGCCTCGTCCACCAAGTCATAGGACAGACGGCACGGCTGTGTGCAGTCGCCGCGCATCGCCGACCGTCCGCGCCGCAGGGCCGAAAACTCACACGCACCCGAGTATCCAATGCAAATAGCGCCGTGACAGAACACTTCGATGGGCACGCCGGTGGCACAAAGCGTCTCAATCTCCGCTACGCTCAGCTCGCGCGCCGTCGTCACGCGCTCAACTCCCAACTCCTTGGCAGCCAACTGCACGGCACCCTCGCTATGAGCGCCCGCCTGAGTGGACAGGTGAATCTCGACCCCCGGAATCGCCGTACGAAGCGCGCAAGCCAGCCCGGCATCGGCCACAATCAGCGCATCGGCGCCCAACGCATGCGCATGCGCCCCCAACGCCACTGCGTCGGCAAGCTCATCATCGAACACGAACACGTTGAGCGTCACGTACACGCGCGCGCCATGGGCATGGGCCACGGCACAACCGCGCGAGAACTCATCATCGCTAAAGCCATGCGCTCTCACTCGAGCGTTGAATCCGTCCAGCCCCGCATAGACGGCATCGGCACCCGCCGCAATCGCTGCGAGCATCTGGTCGAGCCCGCCAGCAGGCGCTAGCAGTTCGGGCAGCGCCACTCCAGCCGCCGCCAACTCGCTTTCGCATTGTCCGCTCGGTTCCATCGGCCGAATCGCCATCGGTAAACTCCTTGCCAAGGTGTGCTTTCACTCTGAAAATTGCTGCCACCCAGCATACACGAGGCCTCGCGTGCCCCGATTGGTTTAATGTGTAATAACTTATGTCCATCCTGCCAGGCATAACACCTGCCGCCTGGCACGACATACCTGGAGGTCAATATATGGGTCCTCGCCAACGACAGGAGCGCGGTCGCTCTAAGACGCATGCCCTTCCCATGATTTTGCTCTCGTTTTTGGGCTTTCTGCTTATCGCGGGCGTAGCGTTTGGCATCGGCATGATCGGCAACGTCAACCGCTGGCTGTCCGATCTGCCCGACTACACCGACGCCAACGCCTATCTGGTCAGCGAGCCCACCGACATCGTCGATTGCAACGGCAATACCATTGCGAGTTTCTACACTCAAAACCGCAAGTCCATCACCAAGGACCAAGTGTCCCCCTACGTGCTGCAGGGCACCATCGATGTCGAGGACGAGCGCTTCTATGAGCATGGCGGCATCGACCTCTGGGGCATTGCGCGTGCATCGGTGGCAACCCTCACCGGCGGCCATGAGGGTGCGTCGACCATCACCCAGCAGCTGGTCCGCAACACCATCCTGCAGGAGGAACAATTCGACTCGACCATCGAGCGTAAGGTGCGCGAGGCCTATATCGCCATCAAGATGGAGGACATGTACTCCAAAGACGATATCCTCATGATGTACCTCAACACCATCTACTACGGTCATGGAGCTTACGGCATCGAGGCGGCAGCCGAGACCTATCTGTCCAAGACCGCCGCCGACCTCACCCTGAGCGAGGCCGCGCTGCTCATCGGCCTTCCCAACTCGCCCTCGCAGTACGACCCCACGGTCAACCCCGACTTGGCGCTGTCCCGCCGCAACAAGGTTCTGGACAACATGCTGCGTCTGGGACACATCACGCAGGAAGAGCACGACGCCGCACAGGCTGAGCCCATCACGCTTAACGTGACAGAGATCTCGGGCAGCGGCGTTAACATCTATTCGCAGCCCTACTTTGTCTCCTATGTCAAGCAGCTTCTGGAGCAGGAGTTCTCCACCGACGTACTCTTTAAGGGCGGCCTTACGGTTAAGACCACCATCGACCCCACGATGCAGCAGGTGGCCGAGGAGGCCGTGCGCTCGCAGCTTGACACAATCGGACTCGACGGCTTGGACATGGGCATGGTGGTCATTGACCCCAAGACCGGCTATATCAAGTGTATGGTGGGCGGCTATGACTACGACTCGGACCAGAACCACGTGAACCACGCAACGGCCAAACGCCCCACGGGCTCCTCGTTTAAGGCGTTCACGCTCGCTGCTGCCATCCAGTGCGGCATGGACCCCAATATCACCCTCAACTGCAACTCGCCGCTCCCCCTTAAAAATTCTTCTGCCAAGGTCCAGAACTACGCAAACCAGAGCTTTGGCTCCATTTCGCTCAAGCAGGCGACGGCGGTTTCGTCCAACACTGGCTATGTCCAGGTCGCAGACGCCATCGGCAACAGCAAGATCATCTCGCTTGCCAAAAAACTCGGCATCGATCCCAAGAAGGACAACCTCGAAGACGTGCCCGTCATGACGCTCGGCACTGGCTCTATCTCGCCGCTCGAGATGGCCGCCGCCTATGCCGCCTTTGCTAACGGCGGATACTATCGCCAACCCATCGCCATCACCGAGATCATCTCCCGCAGCGGATCAGCGCTGTATCAGCACACTGACAATCCGCAACAAGCGCTCACCGGCGGTGAGGCCGCAGCCGTGACCGATACCCTGAGCGGCGTTATGCGTGGCAGCGGCACCGGCGCTTCGGGCGCCTTGAGCGTCAACCAGCCATGCGCCGGCAAGACGGGTACCACCAGCGATGTTACCAACCTGTGGTTCTGCGGCTACACTCCACAACTCTCCGTTGCGGTTTGGACCGGCTACTCCCAGGGCGAGATCCCCATCAAAAAGTACGGTGCAGACTTACACCCTTATTCCGCCAACCTGCCTGTCTTCAAGAAATTCATGGATACGGTCTTGGCCGGTAAAGAGCGCGAGGAATTCCCGACCGGAACGGCACCTCAATACAAGAGCAATGACTCTTGGAAGTTCTTAGGCACAACCAACAAAAAGGAAGAAAAGGGAGACGAAGACGAGGGAGCAACCACCACGACGACCGAGACCACGGGTGGCGGTACGACCGGCGGCGACGGTAGCGGCGGCGAGGGCGGCTCTCCTACTCCTACTCCCACGCCTGCCCCCGATCCTACGCCCACTCCCGATCCTACGCCCACGCCTGATCCTACGCCCACGCCCGATCCTTCAACGGGCCAGTAAGCGCAAAGGACGACTGACACCAAAGCGCCCGAGCAGCACGTACGCTGCTCGGGCGCTTCTTTATTTCGTCAGATGTCACAACGGCCCCGACTGCAAGACCGATAGGGCAACAGGTGCCGGCATGCAAAAAGGGCGCTGACCTTCGTCAACGCCCTCGGCAATTACCTATAGCAACAATCGGCACAGCAGCAGTGCCGCAACTCCCCTACTTGTGGGAGTTACTCAGCTTGTTGATGAGCGCCTCAAGGCGTTCGCCGTCCTCGGCCGTCTGCGCAATGACCAAGATCGTGTCGTTGCCGGCAAGCGAGCCAAGCACGTCGGGCAGCTCCGCAGCATCGACAGCTGCGGCAATACCAGAAGCCGTACCGGGCTGTGCCTTGATCATAACCAGATTATCGGTGCGCAGTACGCCGGTAACCAACTCGGAAACCATGCGCTGCAGATGCAGGTCCTCGGCAAGGACATAGATGCCCTCGGGAAGCTTACGCAGTCCCATGTCCGCGATATCGCGCGAAACGGTCGCCTGCGTGCAATCGAAACCCATGGCGCGCAGCTCGTCTACCAAAACGCGCTGCGTGCGTACGTCCTTATTGCGAACAATATCTCTGATGGCATCCTGGCGCCCATTGCGTTTTTTGGCCATACAAAACCTCACTCCAAAAGATGGCGGAGACAATCACTTAGTGATTGAATAGTTTAGCGCTATTTGAGGGTTTTAGTGAATAAGAACGCATTTCGAAACAATTCCATGCAATTTATTTCGAAAATCACGCTACTAGACAGTCTTGGCGCCCGAACGATTGAAAAAGGCCGACAGATGCGTATACAACGCACACCGCGTGGGCTTGGCGCTGGCTATCGAACCATAGAGCAGGCCTAGGCCACGATGATTGCCCTTTAGAGCCGCAACCATCTGACGGGTACGCTGTGCTTCGAGCATATCATGCAAACGGGCCGAACGCTCTATTGAAGACACCCCATGGGGGCTCAGACACAAATTTTCGATGCAGGCGACCAGACCGGCGTAGTAATACCGCTGGCAGACCAGTTTCAACTGATCGCCACCGCCCGCGACGGCAAGCGAGTCGGCAAGCCTGTCGAGCGCCCCGATATCATCAGAAAGCCTGGCAAACATCGTGGGGTCAAACGTCTCCGTAATCGACGGCGCCACTGCATGAAAACGGGCACGGCCACATCCCGATACGCGCTTTGCCTGCGAAAGCGCGAACGTCAAAAAAGACACCGTGCGAAACGCATCGCCATGTGCAAGGCACGCCTCAAAGAGGGCGCGATCATACAGCACGCCAGAGGTCTGTCGGATTAAACCACTGGAAACCAATTGGGTCAGGCAAGCCGCCTGGTCCTCGTCGCCAGAAACGGAGGCCGCGTCCAAAACTCGGGAATGGCGCTCGCGGTGAACATCGTAGCGATCGAGCGATACGGAGGGAAACACGATGTCAGCCGAAGCGTCACAGGAGCTTTCGACCATCTGCGAAAGGGACTGCGGCGCGAACCACTCATTGGCATTCATCGCAATGATCTGGGAGCCGCGCGAAGCCGCAAAACCGGCACGCAGGCAGACACCAGGCGCTGGGTCCTCAACATCAATCAAATCAATATGGATGTCCCTGTCGGCGGCAACTTCGAGCGAATGGCGCACACCAGCTACCACGCCGCGGCAAACGACGACAATTTGCAAATCGTAGAGGTCTTGGTTCTGGATGCTCTCGAGAGCGCGCATCGTATAACTGGGCGAACCCTCAACAATCAGGATCACCGAAAGTCGCGGATGCGAACCACGTCGAACCAAGTTTTCCGTCCTCTCGACAGCTAGTAACAAACTGTCGTTCATGGTACACCCCGTCAATTAATGCGGGCGGTCGCCCGCCGCGATGCACGTCAAGAACAGATGTTGTACACGCCCCGCCCACAGGCGCCGCACACAAAGATCACCGTCAGACAGCCACTTCCCTAATCGAGCACCACAAACTCGGTGGGGTCGTAGTCCACACCCATAAAAGTAAGACCGCATGCGGGCGCCGTAGGACCAGCAGCGGAGCGATCGCAGGCATCAATTACCTCGCGCATCCACTCGGGATCGCGGCGATGCATGCCGATCTCGACAAGGGTGCCCACAATGGTTCGCACCATCGAATGTAAAAACGCATTGCCCTCGATGGTAAACGTGAGGATGTTCTCGCCAAAGGCGACCTCATGACCAAACTCGGCACGCATTACACAACGGTGCGTAGGCTTTCCCACGGCAGAGGCGACCTTGCAAAAGCTCTTGAAGTCCTGCTCGCCCAAAAGCGCAGGGCAGGCGGCCGCCATCGCATCGACGTCGAGGGGATAGCGATGCCACCACACGGCACCGCGTGACAGCACGGGCCGCGCGTCACGGTCGGCAATGCGATAGGTGTACGTGCGAGAACGCGCGTCAAAACGAGCAGAAAAGCCTTTACGGGCCCTGTAGACCTCGTTTATGGCGATATCTTTGGGCAGCAGAGCATCCATAGCCCGCAGCCACCTACGGCGCGTCAAGGCGAGCTCAGCGTCCGTTACGGGCACGCTGATGTATTGGGCCACCGCATGCACACCGGCATCGGTACGCCCAGCGCACGTCAGACCGATTGGGCGGCGCAGCAACGTCTCGATGGCACGGCGCAACTCACCCGCAACCGTCGTCTGGCCCGGCTGCTCGGCAAATCCGCTATAGGAGGAGCCATCGTAGGCCACACGAAATACAAGGGTGGCGTCGAGCTCGGGGGTCGAATTGAAATCAGACGGCGCAGTCATGGGCGCTCCCTACAAACAAGCAACGGTATTGCGACAAAAAAAGAGGGGTACGCGAACGTACCCCTCGAATATAGCCTATGCAGACGGAATGTCTACTCAGCGGTCTCCTCAGCGGGAGCCTCCTCGACAGCCTCGACCTTCTTGGGAGCAGCGGCCTTCTTGGGGGCCGGAGCAGCCTTCTTGGCCTTGGGCGTGCAAGGCTCGGTGACGAGTTCCATGATAACGATGGGAGCGTTGTCGCCCTTGCGGTTACCGAGCTTCATGATGCGGGTGTAACCGCCATTGCGGTCCTGCCACATGCCCTGAGCAGCCTTGTCGAAGATCTCGGCAACGAGCTGCTTATCGCCGAGCTTGGCGATAGCCAGACGACGAGAGTGCAGGTCGCCCTTCTTGGCCCAGGTGATGATCGGATCGACGACCGAACGCAGCGCCTTAGCGCGGGTCTCGGTGGTCTTGATGCGGTCGTTCTCGAAGAGGGCCTTAGCAAGGCTCTTCTTCATGGCCTTGGTGTGGCTCGCATCGGTGCCGAGCTTCAGGCCCTTCTTAACGTTGTGACGCATGGTCTAGTTTCTCCTCAAATATGCGAAGCATTAAGCCTTCAGGCTCAGGCCCATGGACTCAAGCTTGTCCTTCACTTCCTCGATCGACTTAACACCGAAGTTACGGATGTTGAGCAGATCGTTCTCCGAGAACTCAACGAGCTGACGGACCGAGTGAATGCTGGCGCGCTTAAGGCAGTTGTAGGAACGGACGGAAAGGTCCAGATCCTCGATCTGCTTGTCCAGCTCGGCGTTGTCGTTGGTGACCTCGGGAGCGAAGATCGAAGCCTCCTCCTCGACCTCGGGGGTCTCGGCAAGGTTCATAAAGGCGGCCATATGCTGGTTGATGATATTGGCAGCCTGGACCACGGCGTCGCGCGGGGCGATGGAGCCGTTGGTCTCGATCTCGAGGACAAGGCGGTCGTAGTCGGTGTGCTGACCGACACGGCAAGCCTCAACGAGCTTGGCGCAACGGGAAACCGGCGAGTACAGCGAGTCGACGTGGATCACACCGATGGGATCGTTGTCGCGCTTGTTGGCCTCGCCAGAAACATAGCCGCGGCCATAGCCGATGCGCATGCTCATGGTGAGATGGCCGCCCTCAGTGAGCGTAGCAATGTGCTGCTCGGGGTTGACCAGCTCAAACTCGGACGGAATAAAGAAGTCCGCACCGGTGACCTCGCAAGGGCCGTCAACCGAGATGGTGGCGGTCGCCTCGTCGGTCGTGCCGAGAGCCCTGAAGACAAGACCCTTGACATTCAGGACGATATCGGTGACATCCTCGACCATGTTAGGGATGGTCATGAACTCGTGCTGCGCGCCATCGATCTGAATGGCCTCGACGGCGGCACCCTCGAGCGAGGACAGAAGAACACGACGAAGCGAGTTACCCAGTGTATCGCCGTAGCCACGCTCGAGCGGCTCGACGGAGACACGAGCAGAGGTCTCGTTAATCTCTTCGACCTGAACCTGAGGCCTAATGAATTCTGACATGTATTACCTCCAGCCTCAGCAGCCCGGATGGACTACTTAGAGTAGAGCTCGACGATGAGCTGCTCGTTGATATCACCGCTGATCTGCTCACGCGTCGGCAGAGCGAGCACGTTACCAGACAGCTTCTCGATATCGACCTCGAGCCAGCCAGGAACCTCAAAGCGCTCGGAGGAAATCAGGGCCTCCTTGATGGGGAGGAGGTCACGGAACTTCTCGCCGACAGCGACCACGTCGCCGGCCTTGACGCGGTAGGACGGGATGTCCACGCGCTTGCCGTTCACGGTGAAGTGACCGTGACGGACGGACTGACGAGCCTCTTTACGGGTACGGGCGAAGCCAAGACGGAAGACGACGTTGTCGAGGCGAGACTCAAGGATGATCATGAGGTTCTCACCGGTGACGCCGTTCATCTTACGGGCCTTGTTGAAGTAGCCGTGGAACTGCTTCTCCAGAACGCCATAGATAAACTTGACCTTCTGCTTCTCACGCAGCTGCATGCCGTACTCAGATTCCTTGCGACGGCGCTTGGGCTGACGGATAGATTCCTTCTTGCTGCTGTAACCGAGCTCAGCGGGATCGATCCCGAGCTGACGGCAGCGCTTAAGAACAGGAGTCCTGTCGATTGCCATATTGATACGATCCTTTCAGTTACACGCGGCGACGCTTCTTGGGGCGGCAGCCGTTGTGCGGAATGGGGGTCTTGTCCTGGATGCTCGAGACCTCGAGGCCAGCAGCCTGGAGGGAGCGGATGGCGGTCTCACGACCGGAGCCGGGGCCCTTGACGAAGACGGAAACCTTCTTCATACCGTGCTCCATGGCCTGCTTAGCAGCAGCCTCGGCAGCCATCTGGGCAGCGAACGGCGTGGACTTACGGGAGCCCTTGAAGCCCACCTGGCCAGCCGACTTCCAGGAAATGACGTTGCCCTGGGGATCGGTGATCGAAACGATCGTGTTGTTGAACGTAGAACGAATGTGAGCCTGGCCCACGGAAATGTTCTTACGGTCCGCGCGCTTCAGACGGGCAGCGCGAACGTTCTTCTTAGCAGTAGCCATCTATCTAGCGCTCCTTATTTCTTCTTCTTAGCACCGATCTGACGCTTCGGGCCCTTGCGGGTACGAGCGTTAGTGTGGGTGCGCTGGCCGCGGACCGGGAGGCCCTTGCGGTGACGAAGGCCGCGGTTGCAGCCGATGTCCATAAGGCGCTTGACGTTCTGGTTGCGCTCACGGCGGAGGTCGCCCTCAACCATGATCTGATTCTTATCGATATAATCGCGGATGGCGTTAACCTCATCCTCGGTGAGGTCCTTAACGCGCGTGTCCACGTTAACGTTGCACTCGACGCAGATCTTCGTCGCAGTGGTGCGGCCGATGCCGTAAATGTAGGTCAGACCGATCTCAACGCGCTTCTCACGCGGGAGGTCGACACCATTAATACGGGCCAACGTAGTCTCCTCTCTTAACCCTGACGCTGCTTATGACGGGGGTTCTCGCAAATGACGAGGACCTTGCCATGGCGCCTAATGATTTTGCACTTATCGCACATCTTCTTGACCGAAGGACGTACCTTCATCGTTCTTCCTTTCGGTAGCGCTCAAACTACTTCCCTACTATCTACTCGCCCAGCCGCAGGCGTTTAAAACTATGGCTGGTCTTCACACGCAAACCGACCGTAGGTTGAGCTAAGCCTGCAGTCGGAATAGAGCGTGTATGCGTGTCGCTATTTATAGCGATAGGTGATGCGACCGCGGGTCAGGTCGTACGGGGAAAGCTCCACGACAACCCTGTCACCGGGGAGAATGCGGATGTAATTCATTCGGATCTTGCCAGAAATGTTGCACAGAACCGAATGACCGTTCTCGAGCTCAACCTTAAACATGGCGTTGGGCAGCGGCTCCTTTACCGTACCCTCGAGCTCAATTGCGTCTTCCTTCTTCACAAGCAATCATCTTTCTCTAGAAAACGACAGCGATTGAGTATTCTACAATACGCATGCACGTATCGTAATATCTTCGTAATGGCTCCACATCTAAGTGGAACTTGTTACATTTCTCCACCTTGCAAGGAACACCAGGAACCCTGGGCATCCGTGGTAAGAATCACCGGACCGTCATTGGTAATGGCGACGGTGTTCTCGTAGTGCGCGGCGGGCAGGTGGTCATTGGTCGTTACGATCCAACCATCGGAGCCCGTGCTCACATGATTGGAACCCATCGTAACCATCGGCTCGATGGCGATGACCATACCAGCCTGAAGGCGAACGCCTCTCCCCTTCTTTCCATAATTTGGAACGTTGGGGTCCTCGTGCATCACACGGCCGATACCATGCCCCACGTAATCGCGAAGCACGCCGTAACCGTGAGACTCGGCGAGAGACTGAACGGCATAGCCAACGTCCCCGATATGGTTACCGGGAACAGCCTGCTCGATGGCAGCCTTTAGGCAATCGCGCGTAACCTCGCACAGGGCCTTGGCCTCGGGCGTGGGCGTGCCGACGAAAAACGTCCAGGCGTTATCGCCAACCCAACCGTCAACGACAGCTCCCGTATCGATGGAGATGATATCGCCATCACGCAGGATCATGTCGGGGTTGGGAATACCGTGGACCACGGCATCGTTGATCGATGCGCAAATGGTCCCCGGGAAACCGCCATAGCCCTTAAAGGCAGGGATGCCGCCATGCATGCGGATAATCTGCTCCGCAAGCTGATCGAGCTCGAAGGTCGACACGCCAGGGCGAACCATGGCTCCAACGTGGCGGAGCGCCATCTTAGATAGCGCTCCTGCCTTCTTCATCTGCTCAATTTGCGTTGCAGACTTAATCTTGATCATAGACCGAGAGCCTCTTTGACATCCCCGTACACGGTCTCGCGAGCCTGGTCACCGTTGACCGACTTGAGCAGACCCTGGCCACGATAGTAGTCGACGAGCGGGCTCGTGGACTTCTCGTAGACGTCGAGACGGTTCTTGATGGTCTCGGGCTTGTCGTCGTCGCGCTGATACATCTCGCCGCCGCACTTGGGGCAGGTGGCATCGGCAGCGGTGCCGGTGTAACCGCATGCGCGGCAGGTGCGACGCGAAGACAGACGATCGATAATGACCTCGGGGGCCACATCGACCAGAAGGGCGCAGTCGATCTCGCGACCCATGGCGGAGAGCTCGGAATCGAGCGTCACAGCCTGGGCGGTGTTGCGCGGGAAGCCATCGAGGATGAAGCCCTGCTGGGCGTCATCGGCGGCAAGGCGTTCCTTAACAAGGTCGATCACGAGCTGGTCGGGAACGAGCTCGCCAGCGTCCATGTACTTCTTAGCCTGAATACCAAGCTCGGTGCCGCCCTTGACGGCAGCACGCAGCAGGTCGCCCGTGGAAATGTGAGCGACGCCAAACTCGGCGACGAGCTCCTGTGCGACAGTGCCCTTACCGGCACCCGGAGCTCCGAGCAATACGAGGTTCATGAGCAATCCTCCTCTAGCCTATTTAAAGAATCCATCGTAATCATACATCTTGATCTGGCCTTCGAGCTTATCGACCGTGTCGAGCACAACGCCGACCATGATGAGGATGGACGTGCCGCCAAATGCCTGGATCAGATGGTTACCCGTGAAGGAGAAGATGATCGAAGGCACGATGGCGATGAGCGCCAAAAAGACAGCGCTGGGAAGCGTGATCTTGTTGAGCGCGTTCTTGATGTAGGCCGCGGTAGCCCTACCCGGACGCACGCCCGGAATAAAGCCGCCCTGCTTCTTAAGGTTATCGGCCGTGTCATCGGGGTTGAACACCATGGAGGTGTAGAAGTACGCGAAGAACACGATGAGGACAACGTTAAGCACCCAGTTGAGCCAACCGGTCGAAAGCGCAGAGGCAACTGCCTGAATCCAGCCGATGCCGGGGAAGAACACGGCAATCTGGGCCGGGAAGTACAGCAGCGCCGAAGCGAAGATGATCGGCACGACACCCGCGGTGTTGACCTTGATGGGCAGGTAGGTGGTCTGGCCACCCATCATGCGACGGCCCACGACGCGCTTAGCGTAGGAGACCGGAATGCGGCGCTGGCCGCGCTCAAGGAAAACGATCAGCGGGATGACCAGCAGGATGATGGCGCAGATGATCACCATGGTGATGATGCCACCGGCATTGCCCTCGGTGCTGGAGAAAATCGCCTGCGGCAGACCGGCCATGATGTTCGCAAAGATGATCAGCGACATGCCATTGCCGATACCGCGCTGGGTGATGAGCTCACCAATCCACATGATCAGCATGGCGCCCGCGGTGAGCGTGCCGACGATCATGAGGTCGAAGATGATCTCGGGAGCGCCGGCGCCAGTAAAGCTGATGCCGAAGCTCTTAAAGAGGAAGAGGTAACCCACGGAGTTGAGGATTGCCAGAGCCAGGGTGAGGTAACGCGAATACTGCGTAATCTTGGTCTGACCGACCTCGCCCTCGCGGGCAAGCTCATGCAGGGAAGGCACAACGGCCTGGAGCATCTGGAGGATGATCGAGCTGGTGATGTAAGGCATGATGCCCAGGGAGAACACCGAAACATAGCTCAACGCGCCACCAGAGAAAAGATTCAGGAGGGCCATAGCACCTGCGGCGACCGAATTGTTATCGGTCGAGAAAAGGCCCAGCATCCCCTGGAAGGGAATGCCGGGCACAGGAACGTGCGCACCAATGCGGTACACGACGAGCATAGCTATGGTAAAAAGAATCTTTTCGCGCAATTCTTTGATGCGGAAAGCATTCTTAAGACCATTTAGCACGGCAGCTCGACCTTTCCGCCGGCGGCCTCGATCTTGGCCTGCGCAGAAGCGCTGACCTTGTCGACCTTGACCGTGAACTTCTTGGTGAGCTCACCATTGCCGAGCACCTTGACGGGCTCGAACTCGCTCTTGGTGATGCGAGCGGCCTTAAGAGCGGCACCGTCGATCACAGCGCCGTCCTCGAACTTGCGCTCGAGACGCTCAACGTTAACAGCGGTGTACTCAATACGACGGGGGTTGCGGAAGCCCGGAAGCTTGGGCAGGCGCATAGCCAGCGGAGTCTGGCCACCCTCGAAGCCGGCACCCTTGGTGCCGCCAGAGCGGGAACCCTGGCCCTTCTGACCGCGGCCAGAAGTGGTGCCGTGACCCGAAGAATTGCCACGGCCGACGCGCTTGCGGTTCTTGGTGGAACCGGGCGCGGGAGTAAGATCGTGAAGCTGCATTTGCTACTCCTCTACAATCTCGACAAGGTGCTTGACCTTGAAGATCATGCCGCGGACGGACTCGTTGTCAGCAATCTCGCGAACCTCGCGGATCCTGTGGAGACCGAGGGCACGGACAGTACGGACCTGGTCCTGCTTGCAACCGTTGGTGCTGCGGACCTGCTTGATCTTGATGGTGTCAGCCATGCTTAGTTCTCCTTACCGACGAACATCTCGGAGACCGTCAGGCCACGGCGAGCCGCGACGTCCTCAGGGCTGGAGAGCTCCTTGAGGCCCTCGACGGCAGCCTTGATGATGTTAAGGCCGTTGTCGGTACCGAGGGACTTGGACAGGACGTTCTTGATGCCAGCAAGCTCGAAGAGGGGACGCACAGCGCCGCCGGCGATAACGCCGGTACCCTCGACAGCGGGCTTGATGATGATGCGGCCGGCACCAAAGTGACCGAGAACCTCGTGCGGAATGGTGCCCTGCTCGGTCACCGGCACGTGGAACATGTTCTTCTTGGCATCGAGAGACGCCTTGGAGATGGCCATGGGCACCTCAGCGGACTTGCCCATGCCAACGCCGACGTTGCCCTTGCCGTCGCCAACGACGACGAGAGCGACGAGGCTCATGCGACGACCACCCTTGACGGTCTTCGACACGCGGTTGATGTAAACGACGCGCTCCTCGAACTCGGAGGCCTCGCGCTGCTGCTTCTGATTACGAGCCATGTGCTACATACCTCCTAGAACTCGAGACCGGCGGCACGAGCACCGTCGGCGAGGGCCTTGACGCGGCCATGGTAGATACGGCCACCGCGATCGAAGGCGACCTTGGTGATGCCGGCCTCGATGGCGCGCTTGCCAACGAGCTGACCGACCTTCTCCGCAGCCTCCTTGTTCGAGGTGTGGGTGCCCTTGAACTCGGCCTCGAGGGTCGAGGCGGAGACGAGCGTCAGGCTGGAGCCCTTGCTGTCGTCGATGATCTGGGCATAGATGTTGGCGTTAGTACGGGTCACGCGAAGACGCGGACGCTCGGAGGTACCCGAGACCTTGCCGCGAACACGACGCTGACGACGCTTGAGGCCTTCCAGCTTCGCCTTATGCTTGTTCATACGTAAACTCCTAAAAAGGTTGATCTTGCCAGCACCTAACGGGGTGCTGGTCTTATGCGAGTGAGTCGGTTACGACTACTTGGCGGCCTTACCCAGCTTGCGGCGGATGTGCTCGCCAACGTAGTGGATACCCTTGCCCTTGTAAGGCTCGGGAGGACGATGGCCGCGGATCTCAGCGGCGATCTGACCGACCTGCTGCTTGTTAATACCCTTGACGTTCACGTGGGTGTTGTCGGGAACCTCGAAGGTGATGCCCTCGGGAGCCTCGACGATCACGGGGTGCGAGAAGCCCAGGGAGAACTCGAGGTTCTTGCCCTTCTGCTGCACGCGGTAACCGACGCCGGCGAGCTCGAGCTTCTTCTCGAAGCCCTCGGAAACGCCAACAACCATGTTGTGGATGAGGGCGCGGGTGAGGCCGTGGCGGGCACGGGTCTCACGCTCGTCGTCGGGACGGGAAACGGTGAGGACGTTGTCCTCGACGTTGATGGTGAGCTTCTCAAAAACATCGAGCTCGAGCTGACCCTTGGGGCCCTTGACGACAACGTTGTTGCCGTTGACTGCCACTTCGACTCCGGCGGGAATCTGGACAGGCTTATTACCGATACGAGACACGGTGATCTCCTTTCCTTCTACCTACCGAGCGAATTACCAGACGTAAGCGATGATCTCGCCGCCGACGTTGTGCTTGCGAGCATCGCGGTCGGTCATGACGCCATGGCTGGTGGAAATAATGGCGGTACCAAGGCCACCGCGGACGCGGGGCATGTCGGCAACGCCGGTGTACTTACGCAGGCCCGGCTTGGAAATGCGGCGGATGCCGTTGATGACCTTAGCCTTCTTGGGACCATACTTAAGCGTGATGTGCAGAGTCTTCTGGGGAACGGTGTCCTCGACATCGTAGCCCTCGATGTAGCCCTCCTCGTGCAGAACACGAGCGATCTCGACGAGCTTCTTGCTGCTCGGCATGGAGACCGTGGCCTTGTTCACAGAGTTAGCGTTACGGATGCGCGTAAGCATATCTGCGATCGGGTCTGTAAGGTTCATACAGATTCTCCTTCGTTCTTGATGAACACGTGCTCTTGGTTCTTCGCCGCCCTTAACGGCAAAGCCTATTTAGCGCGTTTTCCCTGTTCCAAACTGATGCTTGAAACGCTGGTAGTGACTTACCAGCTGGCCTTCTTAACGCCGGGAAGCTCGCCCTTGAGTGCAAGCTCACGGAAGCAGACACGGCACAGGCCGAACTTGCGGTACACAGAGTGCGGACGGCCGCAGCGCTGGCAGCGCGTGTACTCACGAGTAGAGAACTTCTGCTTGCGATTGCACTTGACGATCATCGATGTCTTAGCCACTTATATCCTCCTCACATAGAGTATTGTTCGCCCCAAGCGCCGCCCCCTTGTGGGAACGGCGCTTATAGGGCAGGTGAACCTATTTCTTGAACGGGAAACCGAAGGCGTCCAGAAGGGCCTTGGCCTCCTCATCGGTGTTGGCGGTGGTCACGAAAGTGATGTCCATACCACGCTGGTGATCGACGGAGTCGAAGTCGATCTCGGGGAAGATGAGCTGCTCGGTGACGCCCATGGAGAAGTTACCACGGCCGTCGAAGCTCTTAGCGGAGATGCCGCGGAAGTCGCGGATACGGGGGATCGCGACGGAGGTCAGACGATCGAAGAACTCCCACATGCGGTCGCCACGCAGGGTAACCTTGCAGCCGATCGGCATACCAGCGCGCAGGCGGAAGGTAGCGATGGACTTGCGGGCACGGGTGATCATCGGCTGCTGGCCGGTGATGGCGCGCAGGTCGCGCACGGCACCGTCGATGGCCTTGGAATCGGTAGCGGCCTCGCCGACACCCATGTTCACGACGATCTTCTCAAACTTGGGGATCATCATGACGTTCTCGTACTGGAACTTGTCCTGAAGCTGCTGCTTGACCTCGTTGTTGTACTTGGTCTTCAGACGCGGCACATACTTCTCTTCTGCCATTGTTCACTCCTTCTTGGGGTTTTAAGCACGGGGCGTGGCCACGGTGGGTTGTCCTCGTGCCTCCTGGCTGCATCCGCGCCGCTCATGGCATTTCGCGGTTTGGACTCGACGCAGCAGGAGCCGACAAAACAATCGGTACTATACGCGCATCGGGAGCGTATTTCCAGAAAAACCTCGTCTGCCTGCACAACTCCACAACTCCCCCGCACAAATGGATCCCAAAAAGCAGTTGCGGTGAAATAGGGACTGTTTGGCGGCCTAACAGGCTTAAACAATCCGTATTTCACCGCAACTTATTGGTGGGGATGCGATTAGCGCTTGCGTGGGACGAGTTTGGTGCGGCGCAGGTGGATCATCTCGGCGGCGATGGAGATGGCGATCTCCTCGGGGTCCTCGGCCTCGATGGCAACGCCGATCGGAAGGTGCAGCTCGTCGATCTGGTCCTGCGTAAAGCCTTCCTGCTCCAGACGGGCGCGCACAAAGGCCGTCTTGCGGCGCGAGCCCAAGCAACCCAGATAGGCGGGTTTGGCACGCATAGCCTGAATCACCACGTCGAGATCAGATTTGTGACCCGCCGTGGCGACGACCACCAAGTCGCGCGGACCGATGGGACACAGCTCGCTCAGGTTCTTGTAATCGACCAGGCGACGATCGTAGACACCGGGCACCCATTCGGGCGTCAACGTGCCGGGGCGGTCATCGCAGGCCACGACGGCAAAGCCCGCCGTCGTGAGCACGCGCGCCGTCGCGGCGCCCACGTGCCCGCAGCCAAAGATGTAGGTCAGGCCCTCGGGGCAGAGCGTCTCGACGTGCGCCGCGGGAATCTCGGAGGCGGCGTTAGTGTAGGTGACGTTACTCCCCTCCTCCACCAGCGAAAGCCCGGGGCAGCCCGCAATGGTGCGGCGCGATGCCTCGCCATGGTACTCGGCCACATCGCCCTCGAGTGCGCTCGCGATAAACGGCTCAAAGTCGATGACGAAGTCGCCGATGCGCCGATAGACCAAGACGTCGGCAATTTCCTGGAACAACGGTGCCTGGGTCGCATCCAGATGCAGATAGCACAGGCAAATGGCTCCGCCGCAGATCATGCCGGTATCGGAGTTCTCGCCGCCCATGGTGTAGCGGACCAGACGCGATTGCCCCGCGGCCAGCAGCTCTCGCGCCTCGTCCAGCGCAAAGAGCTCGATCTTGCCGCCGCCGATGGTGCCCGCCTGGCTACCGTCGGCAAAGACGGCCATCCAGGCACCCACGCCGCGCGGCGACGACCCCGCCGTGCCGGCCACGACCACGAGCTCGCACGTCTCGCCAGCACGCAGGGCGACAAGCGCCGCATTCACAACATCGAGCTTTTCCATTGCCGCCTTCTATCCTCTAAAGATATCGGTGAGCATAGCGAGTGCCTCGAGCACGCCACCGCCGACCGACGTCGCCTTGTCCGAAATGTAGTTGATATAGCTGGCATCGCCGCGCGGATCGACATCGGCGCATTTAAAGCCCTCAGTCACCTGTACGCCGTTCGCCAATAGCCCGCGCAAGCAGCCATCAATCTGCGTGACCATGGGAGTATCACCGGCGTAGCCAATCACGTCTCCGGCGCTCACGATGTCGCCGATTGCGTGGTCGGACCGAAACACGCCGGCGACGGGGCTGTGAATAACGCGCTCCCTGCCATAGCCGGCGATAATGCCCGGCACGCCCGTGTTGGGCTGGGGCGAACCTTGGGTAATGACACGGCCCAGGAAATGCCCGCGCATGGTCTCGACCACGACGTCGCAATCGACCGGCGCGGTAAAGCCCGGCCCCACGGCGATGACGGCAGGAGCCATGTCGCGCGTGGTGCCCAAGTTACGCTTGGCCAGAATCGCGTCGACCACAGCCGCGGGTTTAAGCTCATCGAGCATCTTGGCCTGAGGGTCCACCACGACGGCAACATCCCCCGCTTGGGTAATCTCGAGCGCCTCTGCCGGCGTCTGCGCCAAGCGAGCGCGAATGCCCTCGACCTGGACCTCGCCCAGGCGAATAGCCTCGCAAAAACTGATTGTGCGGCGGATGCATGTGGGAACCGCGATATCGGCCATAACGACCGACACGCCGGCGCGCACCAAGCGAGCGGCGACACCCGTGGCGATATCGCCGGCGCCGCGAACATAAACGAGCATTCCCGGGGCACCTCCCTGTGCTACGGTTTGAGCAGAGCAAAAGCGGTTCGACCGCTACTCTGATGATTATTTATTATCACAGTATTATACGGCGGTGAACAGATGGAAACGGTTAGCGGCAATCTTGCCTCGGCGCTCAGGATCGAGCCGGGCATTACCGCGATTATCGGCAGCGGCGGCAAGTCGACGTTGCTCAAAACGCTGGGTCTTGAGCTCATGCGCGCTGGCGGCCGCGTGCTCCTCTGCACCACCACGCATATGCTTCCCGTTGCCGGCGTGCCATGGGACGGGTCGAATCGTCGCCTGGACGCCGCGCCTTGGAAGCCGGGCGCCCCACACGCCTCAGGCTGCACCTGCGAGGCCTGCGCGGGGCTTGTGCGGGGAAGCATCTGCCAGGCAGGCGTCTTGGACCCCCAGACGGGCAAGCTCTCCTCCCCTGCCGAGCCGCTCGACCAGCTGGCGCAGCGCTTTGACTACGTCCTGGCCGAGGCGGACGGCAGCAAGCGGCTCCCGCTCAAGGCGCATGCCCCGTGGGAGCCGGTCGTTCCCGCCGGCACGGCCAACGTCATCTGGCTCGTCGGCGCCTCGGGGCTCAGCAAGCCCATCAACGAAGCCGTCCACCGCCCCGAGCTCTTTTGCGAGCGTTGCGGCTGCGAGCTCACCGACATCGCCACGCCCGAGCGCGTCGCCCAGGTGCTCAATGCCGAGATGCAGGCGCTGAAGCTCGGCACCGCACGCGTCATGCTCAACCAAGTCGACACGCTCAGCGACCCCACGATGGCCGACCGCTTCGAGGCAGCCCTCGGCCGCCCCCTCATCGCCACCAGCCTCAAGTAGCCGGCCCCATCTCGTCAGTTGCGGTGAAATACGGACTGTTTGGCCGTATGACGGCCGCAAACAGTCCGTATTTCACCGCAACTGCGGAGGGGACACGGCATCTTTGCTGCTAGCGGGGCACGTAACGACCGGGCTGGGCTCCGGTGGGCTCGCCGTCGCGCGCAGCCAGCACGCCGTTCACAAACACAGCCTTGGCGCGGCCATGTGCCTCAAAACCCTCGAGCGGCGTGTAGTCCACGGCCTGATGCTGTGTCGCGGCGCTGATCGTCCAACGCGCGCACGGATCCCACACGCACACGTCGGCATCGGAGCCCTCGGCAAGACGGCCCTTGCGCGGATACATGCCAAAGACGCGCGCCGGGTTCTCGCTCATCAAGCGGCAGAGGTCCTCGGGGCCCAGCTGGTCCTCAAAGCTCGTGGCAATCGCGACGGGACGATGCTCCACGCCGGGCCCGCCGTTGGGAATCGCGCGGAAATCGTCGCGCCCGCGGTCCTTTTGCCCGTGCAGGTTAAAGCTGCAGTGGTCGGTCGCAATCGTATCGATCTCGCCGGCTACAAGCGCCTCGCGCAACGCGGCACGGTCACCGGCATGGCGCAGCGGCGGGCTCATCACGTACTTGGCGCCCGCAAAGCCGTCCTCGCCCTGCTCCAGATAGCAGGTGTCGTCGAGCATCAGATACTGAGGGCAGGTCTCGACATAGATATTCTTCTGCCCGCGCGCCTTGGCCGCACGAATGGCCTCGAGCCCCAACTTGGTCGAAAGGTGCACCACGTTGACTGGGGCGTCGCCGGCCAGGTGCGCCAGATACAGCAGGCGGCTCACAGCTTCGGCCTCGCACACGTCCGGACGGCTGAGCGCATGCCCCTCGGGTCCATGAATCCCCTGCTCGTACACGCGATTCTGAAGTTCATTCACCAGCGTGCCGTTCTCGCAATGCACGCACAGGATACCGCCCAGGTGCTTGAGCTCCTCCAGCACCTCGAGTGTCTCGGCATCGTCCAAGCGCAGGTGGTCATAGGCAAAGTAGGTCTTAAACGACGACACGCCCGCCTCGCGCATGGCCGAAAGATCGGCGCGGTTGCGCTCGTTCCACTCGGCGAGTGCCATATGAAAAGCGTAGTTTGCCGTGCAGGTGCCGTCGGCGCGATGATGCCACTCGGCCAAGGCATCGGGCATGGTCACGCCGCGGTCGGCCGTGGCGTAGTCCACGATGGTCGTCGTACCGCCGCAGGCAGCCGCACGCGTGCCGGTTTTAAAGCTATCGGCTGTCCAATCCATGCCAGTCCAGCACTGCATGTGCGTGTGGCCGTCGATAAAGCCGGGAAACACCCAGCAGCCCGTGGCATCCTCGACGGTATCGCCCTCGGCCGGCTCAATCGCCGCGGCGATCCGCGCGATCTTATCGCCATCCATGGCAAGATCGGCGCGGCGAAGCCCCTGGGGCGTCACAAGCGCGCCGTTTTTGATGATGATCATGTTGCTCCTTATCGATTCATACAGTTGGCCACGCGATCAAAATACGAGCAGGCCGCGATATGCTCCGCTATGCGTCGCTGTCCCTTGGCGGTATCGACATCCCACAGCTCATAGGCGCGCGCTTCGACCAGCGCAACGTCGACGCGGCCTTTGAGAATCGAGCCCCCGCCGTCCTTGCCCTCAAGACACATAAGCGCATCGAACAGTTCCGCCGGAAAGAGCACCGGACTCGAAGGCTCACCGCTGCACGCCAAGCGCACCGGATGTTTGCGGCCACGCTCGTCAAACGCGTGAACCATGGCATCAAAAGAATCCGCGCTCACAAGCGGCTGGTCGCCCGGCAAAAAGAGGCAACCTTTCCAGTTGCGTTCGACTCCCCACGAAAGGCCCGCACGGACGCTTTCGCTGCGCAGCTCGCCATCGTGCAGCACGCACGGGCAATGCTTGTCCTCGCAAATCTGGGCGACCTCGGGCCAACGCGTCGAGACCACAACGTCAAAGCCCCGGGGAACCGAATCGATGGTCCGGGCAATCAGCGGCTCGCCATAGATATCGGCAAGCATCTTGTTAGAGCCAAACCGCTTGCCCTCGCCCGAAGCCATAATGACGCATCCAAGTTTCATGGTGATACCTCCCCTGAAACCATCGTACCCATAACTCGCGCCGCGGGCATCTACATCGAAAGCGCTTATCCCGCACGCCCGCGATGCAAAAAGGGGCACCCCGCCGGTTGGCAGAGCGCCCCCTTTACATGGCTTACCTCAACCCGGCTTTAGGCCTGGAGCCAACGGGCGGTGTTGCGCTCGTCGAGGGCCTTGAGGGTAGCGGCGGGATCGGCAACCTTTTGCAGGAACATCATGGCTGCGATGGCGTACGGCTTGTAGCTGGCCTCCTTGTACATGCCCACGCGGTGCATGTCGAAGACGTCGGCGTTAACCTCGCCGTGCTCGCAGGAGACACCGGAGATGTCGGCGGGCAGCGGGTGCATAAAGATGGTGTCCTGGCCGTTGGCAGTCTTCTCCATGAGCTCGGTCGTGGAGCACCAATCCTGATGGGTGGCGTTCTGGGCGAGCAGCTCCTTCTCGAGCGCAGCGATGCCGGCGTCGTCGCCCTCGGCGTACAGATTGGTACGCTTCTCCATGGCGGCAAACGGAGCCCAGCTCTTGGGGATCACGATGTCGGCACCCTCGAAGGCCTCGGCCATGGTGTTGACCTGCTTAAAGGTGGTGCCGGACTCGGCGGCATAGCACTTGGCGCGCTCGACGACCTCGGGCATGAGGTCGTAGCCCTCGGGGTGAGCCAGGGTGACGTCCATGCCAAAGCGGGGCAGCAGGCTGATCAGCGACTGCGGGCAGGACAGCGGCTTGCCGTAAGAGGGCGAATAGGCCCAGGTGACGGCAACCTTCTTGCCCTTGAGGTTCTCGAGGCCGCCAAACTCGTTGATGAGGTAGAGCATGTCGGCAGAGGACTGCGTGGGGTGGTCGGAATCGGACTGCAGAGAGATGAGCGTGGGACGGTGATCCAGAACGCCATCCTCGTAGGCCTGCTGCACGGACTCGGAGACCTCGGCCATGTAGGCATCGCCCTTGCCGATGTACATGTCATCGCGGATGCCGATGACGTCGGCCATGAAGGAGATCATGGTAGCGGTCTCGCGGACGGTCTCGCCGTGGGCGATCTGGGACTTCTTCTCGTCCAGGTCCTGCAGCTCAAGACCGAGCAGGTTGGCGGCCTTAGAGAAAGAGAAACGCGTACGGGTGGAGTTGTCGCGGAACAGGGAGACGGCCAGGCCCGAGTCGAAGATCTTGGACGAAACGTTGTTCTCACGCAGCTCGCGCAGGGCGTCGGCGACGATGTAGAGAGCCTTGAGCTCATCGGTGGTCTTGTCCCAGGTGTGCAGGAAGTCGCTGCCGTACATGCCCTTAAAATCGAGGCCGTTCAGCTGCTCGACGAGCTCGGTAAACTTAGCGTCCATGGAAATGTCCTTTCTAAAGATAAAACGATCGCAATGAGTAGATGTGCTCCGGCATGCGCGTGTGGCTAGAACATGCAGAGCACCATGACGAGGACCCGCCACCGTTGAGGAAGCATGAGAGATAACGACCGCGGGCCCCAAGTCAACAGGGGGTGCCGGGGACACGAGCGGCCCCCGGCTCAACAAAATCGAGGAATGGGACTAATCGATCTTATTGTTGGTCAGACCGGCGCGGAACACGGTGGCGTCGCCATCGGCCTGGCTCGGATCGTAGAGGTTCAGGGCAGCCACGTACATGGCGGCAGCGGTGACCAGGTCGTCCTTGTAGGTGACCTCGTTGGGAGCGTGAGCCTGAGACTCGGCACCCGGGCCAAAGCCCACGCAGGGGATGCCGTAGCGGCCCTGGATGGAGACGCAGTTCGTGGAGAAGGTCCACTTGTCGCACAGCGGACGACCGGTGCGCTTGTCCATGCTAGGCTCGCAGCCGATGCGCTCGTCACCAAACATGGCCTTGTGGGCGTCGACGAGGGCCTTGACGTGCGGAGCGGTCTCCTTGTTGATCCACGTGGGGAAGTAAGCCTCGGTCTCGTAGACCTCGCCGGTCCAGGACGGACGGTCGTACATGTACATGGAAACCTTCACGTCGTCGCCGTACTTCTTGGCTGCCGGCAGGTTGCGGATCTCGTCCAGGCAGGACTCCCAGGTCTCACCGGCGGTCATGCGACGGTCGATGGAGATGGCGCAGGAATCAGCCACGGCGCAACGGCTGGGGCTGGTGTAGAAGATCTGGCTGACGGTGCAGGTGCCGCGGCCCAGGAAGCGGGCATCCTCGTAGTGCTCGGGGTTGTACTTGGGGTCGAGCATCTTGACGAGGCCCTTGATGTCGGTCGACTCGTCGCAGCCGTTGTTGTTGAGGGCGCGGACGTCGGCGATGATGTCGGCCATCTTGTAGATGGCGTTGTCGCCGCGGTCGGGAGCGGAGCCGTGGCAGGAGGTACCGTGAACGTCGACGCGGATCTCCATGCGGCCGCGGTGACCGCGATAGATGCCGCCGTCGGTGGGCTCAGTGGAAATGACAAACTCGGGCTTAATGCCGTCCTTGTTGTAGATGTACTGCCAGCACATGCCGTCGCAGTCCTCTTCCTGGACGGTGCCGACGACCATGATCTTGTAGCCCTCGGGGATGAGGCCCATGTCCTTCATCATCTTGGCAGCATAGGTAGCAGAAGCCATGCCGCCCTCCTGGTCGGAGCCGCCGCGGCCGTAGATGATCTCATCGGTCTCGTAGCCCTCATAGGGATCGGCATCCCAGTTCTCGATGTTGCCGATGCCGACGGTGTCGATGTGGGAGTCGATGGCGATGATCTTGTCGCCCTCGCCCATAAAGCCCATGACGTTGCCCAGACCGTCGACCTTGACCTCGTCATAGCCAAGGCTCTCCATCTCGGCCTTAATGCAGGCAACAACCTCACCCTCCTCGCAGGACTCAGAGGGATGGGAGATCATAGCGCGCAGGAAGCGAGTCATATCAGCACGATGAGACTCAGCAGCGTTTTTAATTGCCTCGAAATCGAGTTCCTTAGTCATAACAGTCAACCTTTCTACAAGGGTTTACCTACAGGTGGATTTCTTTCAGATAGATCACTTGTGCCAAGCAGCGTGAGGTCGAGTGCCCGGCAAGCAAGTAGACGTAGGGTGGCGGAGCATATGTTTGCTCCGTCGCGAGTTCCGCACGAGCCGGAGAGCACTTAATGTGCTCTCCGTGCGAGCAGGACTGTCCGAGCAGGGAGTAAAGTCCTCCGGCTGCCTCCGGACAGGTCAGTCTGCTAGCAAGTCGGGTACTCGCCCTCCCAGACGATGCGACGGTACTGATCCGGATCGGTGTCGCCCTCGGTGGAGAAGCAGAGCACGGAGCTCGTCTTGTCCAGGCCGATGAGCTCCTTGAGCTCGGCGTACTCGGGATCGAGCATGAGGGTCTCGACCAGGCCGGTGGTCACAGCGCCGGACTCGCCGGAAATGACGCGCGGGTCGCCCTTCTCGGGAGCGCCCAGGGTGCGCATGCCGCGAGCGGTGACCCAGTCGGGGCAGGACACGAAGGCGGTGGCGTGGTTGCGCAGGATATCCCAGCCCAGAATGTTGGGCTCGCCGCAGCACAGACCGGCCATGATGGAAGGCATGTCGCCGTCCACGATGCGCGGATCGCCGTCGCCGGCGGCAGCACCCTTGTACAGGCAGGCGGCAGGCGCGCACTCAACCACGACGAAGGTGGGCGGGTTATCGGGATACAGGTTGGTGAAGTAGCCCACCACGGCGCCGGCGAGCGAACCCACGCCAGCCTGGACAAACACGTGCGTCGGGCGGTTGATGGCCATCTCGCGCAGCTGCTCGGCAGCCTCGGAAGCCATGGTGCCGTAACCCTCCATGATCCAGGACGGAATCTTCTCGTAGCCCTCCCAGGCGGTGTCCTGAACGATGACGCCGCGCTCGCAGGCGTCGGCCTCGGCGGCGGCCATGCGCACGCACTCGTCGTAGTTGACCTCTTCGATGGTCACCGTGGCGCCCTCGGCGGCGATGTTATCGAAGCGGGGCTTGGTGGAACCCTTGGGCATGTGCACGACGGCCTTCTGGCCCAGCTTGTTGGCAGCCCACGCCACGCCGCGGCCATGGTTGCCGTCGGTGGCGGTAAAGAAGGTAGCCTGGCCAAAGTCCTTGGCAAGCTGATCGGAGGTCAGGTAATCGAAGGTGCAGTCGGCAACGTCCTTGCCGGTCTCGTCGGCAATATAGTTGGCCATGGCAAACGAGCCGCCCAGGACCTTAAAGGCGTTGAGGCCAAAGCGATAGCTCTCGTCCTTAACGCACAGGTTGGACAGGCCCAGGCGCGCGGCCTGACCGTCCAGGCGAGCAAGCGGAGTGACGGTGTACTGGGGGAACGACTGGTGGAAGGCGCGGGCCTTCTTCACGTGGTCGAGGCTCATGATTCCCAAGTGCTTGTCATCGCTCTTGGGCATCGTGTTGCCCGCCCACTGGATCTTATCGGCCATACGGTGAACTCCTTAAGTCCTCTCTTGCCGGCCCCCGCATACGCGTTTCAGCCCGATCCCATTCACACGACTGAACTTTTATGTGGATGCCAAACAAAAAGTTTGTTAGTAATGTTCTATCACACTTTTTGATTGGTATATCTAACGAATTGTTTGTTGCCGCAATCGGTACTTTTTCGCCGCCGAACGGTCATGAATTGCCTTGTTGATGGATTTGTTTGCGGTCATGTGTGGTTTATGGCACAGTGAGCCCAAACTAATTTTTAGGAAGGCACCTATGACCCCCGCACAGATTGAGTTTTATAAGCGCCTTGCACACGGCCTGGCGCTCCAATTTGGCCCCAACTGCGAAGTCGTCGTCCACGATCTGGAGACCGAGGACGTGGACCACTCCATCGTAGTGATCGAAAACGGCCACGTCAGCGGACGCAAACTGGGTGACGGCCCCAGCCATATCGTGTTTGAGTCCATGCACGAGGGCGCCACCGACGTACACGACCGCGAGCCATACCTCACCAAAACCACCGATGGCAAGCTGCTCAAGTCCTCGACGATCTTTATCCGCAACGATGAGGGCAAACCCGTCGGCATTTTGGGCATCAACTTTGACATTACGCTTATGAAGGCTTTTGAGCGTTCGCTCGACGCCTTTACCGGCACCGGCGGCACGGGCTATACCGAGCCCGAGCCTATTACCAAGAACATCGGCGACCTGCTCGAGGACCTGCTGCACGAGTGCGAGCAGTTTGTGGGCAAGCCCGCGGCACTCATGACCAAAGACGAGCGCATTCGTGCCATTGGCTACCTCGACCGTCGCGGCGCCTTTCTCATTTCCAAGTCGAGCGAGCGCGCCTGCGAGTTCTTTGGCATCTCCAAGTACAGCTTCTATAGCTACCTCAATGAGGCCAAGGCGGCGGCCGGCGACAAGTAGGCACTCGCCCGGATTGCCCCTCCCCCTTTTGGGTGCGAGTTCTGGAAAGCACGAATCCAAGACCGGGCCGCTTGGGAAGTTCCATATAATCGATGTCATTAGTATTTCGAAAGGATGGAACAGAATGGCGTTGAGCAAGGCATCATGCACCGGTCGCGGATTGATTCCGGCAATTGGTGGACATGTGCACCGCATGTTCGATGAGGGTGAAGACGACCTGTTTTCGCTAAGCCTTGACGATGTGATGAATGATCGCCCGTGGACCGCCGACGAACTCATGGGCGGCGGGGCTCGCCCGTCAAGCCCCAATCCCGCACTTGCGCCTAAGACCGCATCTGCGCCGACTCCTGCGCAGTCGGCTGTTTCGACGCCCGCGCCTACACCCGCACCCACTTCGGCGCCCACGCCCGCTCCCCGCCCCGCAAGCGACCCGTCCGAGACGGCGGCATTTCTCGCTGCAGCGACGCAGGGCAAATCGGCCGACAGCACTGTTATGTACAGCGCCCAGCAGTTGCCTGTTCCTGCGGCACGCAAGCCTCCGGTCGCAAGGCTCGATGAGCCCGTTGCCCATCAGGTTGCCTACGATTCCTGGGCTGCAACCGATCTGGATGAGACCTCTACCGGCATGCCGGCGCTCGACGTTCCAGTTAACCCGCTTTTTGCCGCCAACACGAGCGCCGCAGACTATGAGGGCGGTACGGCATATTCCGATTATTCCGATGGCTATGCTGGCAACAGTCGCATCGAGACCGAGGACTATGGCACCGCGTCGAGCGATTATCTCGACGATCCGTACGCTGCCACGCCCGCACCGGAATATGACCCGGAGGCCGCGTCCGCGCCGGCGTATACCAAAAGCACGGGCGAAGAGCGCTTCGCCGATTATTACGCCGAGGAAAAGGCACTGCGTTTCTCGGAATTTCCGCAGGCAGTCAAGGTTGCCTTTATCGCCATTATCATTGCCCTGCTCGGTGTCATTGCGTTTGAAGGATTCCAGCTGTTCCGCGGCCCCACCCAAGCGGAGTCGGAAACCCAGCAAAAAGAGGACGATAACCAGTACCTGGACATCAACACCCTCAAGGGCGACCCCAACGACGGGGACGACGAGTAGCGAGGGCTGAAGGCGGCCACAGGATCCCGCATCCAGCACCAGCTTCTTAGTGCTGTTTTGTCATCCAGCTACACTTTTCCGAAGTTTTAAGGTGCCTATTTCGACACTTTTCCGGATTTTATACTCTGTCCCTCCAGATGCGCTATACGGTGCAGGCGTTGGAAGAAGGGCCATGTGCCGCTGGCGGCCCACATGTTCTGCAGATCAAGCTGCTCGGAGACGGCTCGCGCGAGCCGTCCAGCTGGAAGCTTTTTGCCGACGGTGCGTGCGTTGCGGACGGATCCGGCGCCTTTGCCCGCGAGTGCTTCTGCGAGGGCACCGAGGTGTTCCTGGACCTGTGTCGCGACGCCGTGCACGCGGCCGAGCTGCACCAGTGGAGCCAGAGGGAGTACGAGCTGCTGAGCGCGGCGCGCGGGATTGCGGGGGTGTAGGTGGGCAGATAAGCCATCGGCAATTCCGAGATGGCAAGGGCCGGGAATTAGATTCCCGGCCTTTAACCTAGCACTGCTTTATAAGATCGAGTACCGCGGGAATGTCATCAGCATTCCGAAGGGCAACATAGGTTGGTAGGCCCGGGCCAAATCCACCCTGCGTGCGTTTGTCCTGGCATATGTCCTCTGGATCCGTTAGATCATCCACACTCTTTGCCAGGCCGACGGCAATCCAACCACCGTTGCTGGTCCTGCCTTCTAGCACGGCATGCAACTTTCGCTTGCCCGACCTGAAGCCTACATAGTACTTAGCTATGTAGGACTCCCACGAAGGGTTACCACTCAGAACGGACTCGCGCACCTCATCGAAAAGCTTCTGGTTGAGCCCACCTTCGGCAAAGGTGGGGTGGTTCTCCTGCAGAGTCCAGACAGGAGCCTCGTCAGACTCCCCACGAGAAGGACGGTACTTGTCGACGACGTCTGCCGGAAGGTCGGGATACTTCCATATCTCGCACGTTTCTTTCGCCAGCTCGTCCGCGCGCTGCCCAATCTCTTCCTCACCCCATTTTTCATGCGAGACAATCGATTTGTTTAGGTAGAGCGGGCTGCACTTAAATCCGACGTCAGGCAGATTGAGCTTGTCCGAGAACGACCGGTTTGAGTACTCCTGGTTGTAGCCCGTCAGCGTAAGATTTCCCAAGTTGTTGCACAGCCTGTCGTGGACGTCTTCCCAGTTCTCACCAAGCGATTCCTTCCAGCCGTGCTCATCATCAATCGTCTGGGGCATGATGTGCTCGATCTGGTAATCGTCGGCTGAGATGGACTCCTTCGGGTGGTGCCAGTTCTCCATGCGTTCCAGGTAATAGCGCTTTTTAGAGAAGCGGTTGTAGCAGTCACGCGCCTTAAACTCCTCGACAAAATGCTCGTCTGTCGGAAAGTATGCGGTCATACCGCTGCTGTGGATAAGGAGCATCGCCGTAACGTACTCCTCGATATCGTCCTGCTGCTCGAGATTGCGATACATGCCGGCAAAGAAATTATTTAGGCCCGTGGTAAGTCTGCCGCAAACCGCTCGCCTGAACAGAAACGACTCGATAGTCTCGCAGATACGTAAAAACGCATTGCGGTCTAGTCCATTCCCCTCGTAAACCGAATAAAGCAACATTAAGAGGGGCCTTATCTGCTTCACGTCGAGGCTTACGATTCTGCCGAACACTCGGCGCAGTCCGTCGTCCTTCTCCTTACCAAGGAACAGACTGGCGTATCTATGTGCATACCCGCGCAGCTCCTTAAGCAGACCCTCGGTGTCACCATCGTAGTCGTCGGCGAAATAGCGCTTAAACTCGTAGTAGGCCTCGTTCTCCTTCGGCATCCTATTGGGAACTTTAAGCCACAGCCAGTACCAGATAAATGCATTGAACTCTTCTTCGCCGCCTTTTCCGAACAAGCGCTCGAGCGGATGCCAGTAACCCTCGTAGAGCTTGGTCTGCTCGTCGTTGGGAAGCGACATAAGAACGTAGTTACGAATGAGGTCGATAGGCGTGAGCGGCTTGCCCTTGGAGTTCATGGACTCAAATATGAGCTGGGCATTATCGACGCCAGCGGTGAGCTTAGTGTCGATGACCTGCACACGGTTTGGCCCCGCCCAAAGCCTTGCCGGGTCAAATGATTTACCACGCATCTTCTCGCGGAAGAACGCATGGTTCTCGACAATCCGATCCGATTTTTCATCCGGCACGGGTGACCTAGACACGATGGAGAACAGCGTCTCTTAATCGTCCTGCGAGAGCACCAATTTGTAGCGCGCTAGACCGTTGTAGTCGTCATCGTTAAAGAGGTAGTTCTTCCGCAGCGCCGAGATCTTGAGATCGCCAAGGAAGTCGGCCTTATCGGGATTACCCTCCAGATAGTCAGCCAAAGCAGCGATCATCAACGAAAACGTCGTCATGCGCTGCTGCCCGTCAATCAGGAGCACGCGCGAAATACTCGTGGCAGAGCTCTCGGACTCGGGGATATAGAGCATCGACCCCACGAAGTGCGATACGCCATCACGGCCAGCGCGCATGACGTCATCCCAAAGCACCTCGCACTCTTTTACGCTCCACGAGTAAACTCGCTGGTACACGGGAATGACAAACTGCATCTTCGCCACGCCCATAAGGTCTAGTAGATTTGCCTCGGTTGCTTTCATTTGCGGTTGTCTCCTCTTTCTTGTTTACGCCGTTTGCAGTCAGTCCCCCACTGAGCGGAGGGTGCCAAAGACGAGAGCATCGAAGCACAGAAGCAACCGGGATGCTCATATCGTTAGATTTTACAACGCAAGCAAACGCTTACGCCGTCAGGGTGGCGCGCGATCGCTGCGCGCCACTCCCCAAAATCATACGATGTCAAAAGACTGACACTTGTGTATGCCTTTTGACATTGCCACAGACTTACGGGTTTCTTGTCTCATATGCCAAGAGCGGATATCTAGATCGCTGCCCCTCCCGCCCAAAGGAGCTCGACAAGAACTGATCGAAGGGCAAATCAGACATCGAGCAAGTCGCCGACATGCTCATCGCGCCTCGCAAAAAGATGGGCAAACACGGGACCATCTTAAGCGGTGGCGATGATGACACGGAATTGCAGCCGAATCGCCCCGACCTATTCGCCACCCGATGCTGGCAAGCTGTTGAGCGGCTCGCTCTCACCGGCGGCACCAAGGCGCTTCTGCATCTTCTCGATCTGCTTAAGGGTCGAAGTCAAATACCCAAGACCCTTCTTCAACTGCTTAAGCAACCTGCCATTCCTGCGGTCCCCCTTTCCATTCTCCTTCTCGACATCCTCCTCAACACCAGCGATGCTGCGCTGCACGGCCTCGGCCGCCTTCTGCACCAAAATGGCTCCCTCATGCGGGCAGCGGTCAGTTGCCACATCAAGAAATGCGAGAAGCCTTGAGCATTCAACGAGCACGAACTGCGCATAGTCCTCCCCCATCGACGCCGCCAGGGCAACGCCGCTAGAACCCAAAAGGCCAAACGCAGCGCCGCCGCCAGCAATTAAAGCGGTGCCACCGGCCATGCCCATGCCGCCGGCGGCCAAGGCGCCGCCGCCAGCAGCAGCAAGACTCGCATTGACGAGCGCAGCCCCGTGAAGGCCGACAAACGAGCCTCCAAAGATACCGACAGCAATATCCGGAGCCAATGCCGCGGCCACTCCTCCTGTGCCCAGGGCCGCCGCCACGGCAATGGCGCCGCCTACCAAGACCTTTGGCAATGTACCTGAAAGCTCGCGGAAGCGTGTCCCGCAACGTTTCTCTAGGGAACGTACGGCGTCCAAATCAACTGCGTCTTGTCTCCTGGGAAATTCATCTTTAACCCAAGACCCACTCTCCTTCAAACCTTTGTATTCCTTCTTCTCTTCATCTCCCATCTGGGAATAGGGGCGAAACTCAACCAACTCCTGCGCAACCAGCAAGGCGCGTACCTTACCGCCTCGCTGCCGTGAAATAGC
>URMR01000005.1 GCA_900548935.1 uncultured Collinsella sp. | reverse complement strand
CATCGATGATGAGCACGTCCACGCCGTGGTACGCCTGCATGATGGGGGCGTTGCTCTTCTTTTGACGGTCGAACTCGGTCATCAGGTCGTCCAGATATGCCTGAGAGTTGGCATACTTGACCTTGATCTCGGGCGACTTCTCGGCGAGCTCGTTTTTGATGGCAAGCAGCAGGTGCGTCTTGCCCAGGCCTGATTTGCCGTAGATGAACAGTGATGTGCATGTGCCGCGCTCGTCCGCGAGGGCGGCAAACTTGAGTGCCGAGCGATAGGCATGGCTGTTTTCGGGGCCGTAGACAAAGTTCTCAAAGGTAAATTTTGAGTTCGCGGCGAGCGGGGCTCCATCCGTATTCTGCTCGGCCGGCACGGTCGGTGCTGGCATGGGTGAAGCGGGGGTCGCAGCTTGCGTGGATTTAGTCGGCGCTTCGCCCTTCATCTGGTTCATCATGCGGCGAAAATCGTCGGCCGAGAGCGTGTTCTTGATTGCAATGCCCGAATCCGCGCCTGCCGCTGCGTCGTGAGCGATGGGCATGTGCGTGACGGGTGCGTTCGTTGACGTCGCTGCCGCGGTCGGCAACGGCGCCATGGTTTCACGGGAAACATCGCTGTGCTGGTGCTCGATTGTCGGCACGTCGCCTGCGGAGGCCGGCACCGTCGGGGAAGCAGCGGGAGCCGCGGAGGGCGCCGTCGCGGCGGCGGATTCCGTCGCGACGCCTTGCGGTGCCACGATGTCGAGCGCAATCGGTGCAAAGGCGATTTCTTCCAGATAGGCCTCAATAGTCGGCTGATGCTTTTTGAGCTGCGCGATGGCAAAGCGCGAGGGGGCCTCGATCGTGAGCGTATCTTCGGTCAGGCTTATGGCCCGCGATTGCCCCAGCATGTTGATGAGGCGCGCATCTTGGCCGTCGCGCTGGCAAAAGGCGATGGCATCCCCCAAGATGATGCTTGCTTCCTCGTCCACTGTCTCTCCCGTTCCTTAAGCTTGGGCCCGCACGCGAGCGCTTCCAATTTCGGTCAGATGGTATTTCTGCCCATGTTTGATTACCAAGCCCGCCTGCGCTAAATCGTTGAGCGTGCGCGACCAGGTGGGTGCGGAGTTTCCAAACGCCCGCGCCAGGTCCGTTGCGCCGCACTCTTGGTTTTGGGCCAGATACCCTAATGCGGCGTTGCCGCGTTCGCTTACAAACACGTCCGACTGCGGTTGCGCGTATTGATTCGCCGCATTAGGATACATCATTTGAGCTGCTGGTTGTTGAGAACTCTGCATGGGCGGCATCTGCTGTTGAAAACTTTGCGGCCACTGTTGGTAAGGTTGCGGCGGCATCTGCTGGGCCCAAGGGTTCAATTGCCCCTGCGGTATCTGCTGATACGGCTGCTGGTACCCCTGAGGATACTGCTGCGGATACGGCTGGGCATATCCCTGCTGCGTCATATATTGGGGAGGATATCCTTGCGGGTATGGTTGGTAGCCCATTTGCGCGACGTTTGGCATGGCCACCGTCTGCTGCACAGTGCCTGTGTCCAGATCTGCCGAGCCCATGGTCTCCGGCATGTTTTGCGCCGTGTGGCGCAGCGGTGCCTGGGGATTTTGTGCGGGAAAAGCTCCAGGCTGCTGCATGTGCGCCACGGGTTGCTGCATCTGCTGTGCCGCCATGGGCTGCTGTGCAAACGTGCTGGGCAGGGCGTATGCCGGCCGCTCCGTCTCGGGGCGCACGGCGGCTCCCCGCCCTCCGGCACGCTCGATTTCCTGCACGCGCTTGGGGTTCAGGCTTACCGTGACCACGGTTCCGTTGCCCATGTTGTCCTCGATGGATACGGCGCCGCCGGCGTTTTCCAGGTACTCCTGCACCATGGGAAACCCAGCTCCGGTTCCGCGGATGTATCGCTTCATGTTGCTGTTTGCGCTGGTGACGCCAAAATCGAAGGCGCGCTCCTTGTCGTCGATCCCCGGTCCCTGATCTGCGAATCGGATGGTGTCGCCGCCGTCTAGGATCGAGATGATGGGCTCTGCAAAGTGGGCGTGGATAAAGTTTTCGACAATCTCGCGGATAACCATGAGCGAGATGTGCCCACCCTGCTCTTTCATGCACTGGTAGACGGTGTTGGTTGTCTCTTCCAGATAGGTGCGCACGTCTTTCGGTTCGATGACGATGACGCGCGGCGTCGACAGCATGTCGTCATAGACCGCGATGCGTGCGGCATACATGGCACCCTGCGCTTTCGCAGCGGCTTGCTCTTCCTGTCCGCGCTTTTCGCGCACGCCGGTGATGTGCTCGTTGTCGGGTGCCGGGTCTCCGGAATCGACCATGGTGTAAAAGTCGTCAGACATGCCGCTCGCAATCTTTCAAAAGGTTTCGAACAAATAGTAGCTCACCGTGCAATGTTTCTCATCTTTCGACAACTTTTCAAAACCTGTTGAAAACTTTGGAAAACGGGCGAAAAGTTCTCAACATTGCCAACATGACCTGTTGAAAACTCGATGAAATATCGTGAAAAGTTGCCGTACCCCGCAAATTTCAGTTGGGCTTATGGGGGAACCGTGTGAACTGCGCGACCTTTTACCTTTGATTTCTTGACATTTGAACATTGATTTCCCTACAATCTTCAAGCTCACGTGTCTATATCTGCGTCCGCGCTCCCGCGGACACTCGAAATGCAGCAGGAGGAACTTAAGATGAAGCGTACGTATCAGCCTAATAAGCGTAAGCGTGCCAAGACCCATGGCTTCCGTGCCCGTATGGCCACCAAGGGTGGTCGTGCCGTGCTCGCCCGTCGCCGCGCCAAGGGCCGCAAGCGTCTCACTGTCTAGCAGCGATACACACATCTCGCATGAAGACTATTAAGTCTCGGCAAGATTTCGAGCATGTGTTCAGTCAGGGGCGTCGTTTCAATCACCCTCTGATTCGAATGACCATATGTGAATCGGTTGGCGAAGGCGACTCCGGAAGGGTCGCCTTCGTTGGTGCTAAACGGCTCGGTTGCGCAGTTGTGCGCAACCGTTCTAAGCGTGTGATGCGCGAGGCCGCCCGCAGCTGCGGATTTCCCGTTGCGGGTTATGACATCATCTTGTTCGCGACTCCCAAGACGAGGATCTCCTCGCCGCAGGAGATGGACAAGGCATTGCGTTCGCTTATGAAACGCGCCGGCGTTGCCGGGGAGGAGCGATGAGCAATCACGTTTTGCGACGTGTTGCCATCGCTCCTATTCGCATATATCAACAGGTTATTTCGCCCTTATTACCTGACGCCTGCATTTATTACCCAACGTGCTCGCAATACGCCATCCAGGCGATTGAGAAGCACGGTGTTTTGAGAGGCTGCTGGCTTGCCGTGAGGCGCATCGCTCGCTGCAATCCCCTGCACGTCGGCGGTTATGACCCTGTGCCCTAACGGGCACTCGCTATCGGAGGATAACTTACATGTGGGATTGGATCGTTAACATCCTTTTCGAGCTGCTCAAGCTCATCCAGACCTTTGCGGTCGACTGGGGCCTGTCCATCATCATCCTGGTGGTCATCATCCGTCTGCTGCTGACGCCGCTCATGCTCAAGTCGACAAAGTCGACGGCGCGCATGCAGGTGCTGCAGCCCAAGTTGCTCGAGATTCAGGAGCGCTACGCTGACGATCCCCAGCGTCAGGCCGAGGAGATGCAGAAGTTCTACAGCGAGAACAAGTTCAACCCCATGGCTGGTTGTCTGCCGCTGCTGATCCAGATGCCTGTCCTGTTCGCCCTGTTTACGCTGCTGCGTAACCTGCCGAACTACTTTAGCGACGGCAAGTTCTCGTTCTTCAACATCCTGCCTGACCTTACCACCACGCCGAGCGCTTCCTTTGCCGATGGCTTTATGGTTGCGTTGCCTGCGCTGGTTTGCCTGATTCTCTTCGCTGTCTTGACTCTGATTCCGCAGCTGTATATGTCTCGCAATCAGACTGGTCAGCAGGCCCAGAGCATGCGCATGATGGCCGTCGTAATGACCGTCATGATGCTTTGGATGGGCTGGAGCCTGCCCGTCGGCGTTCTGCTGTACTACGATGTGTCTTCTGCTTGGCAGGTTATCCAGCAGATCTTCGTGACGCAGAAGGTTATCGACAAGGCTAAGGCCGATGAGGAGGAGCGCCTCAAGAACGCTCCGCTGCAGGTCGAGGTTACCCGTCGCGAGAAGAAGCCGCGTCCGCACAAGAAGAAGTAGTCGGGATATCAATCTTATTTAGGTACCTAACTTTTGGAGTACGTTATGTCTGAAGAGATCATCGAGGATATGCTTGAGGAGGTTGCCCCGCAGATTGCGGGCGATTATCCCGAGATTGCACAGCGCTACAAGGCCGGTGAAGAGCTGACTGATGAGGAGCTCGACACCATTGCCGATGTTGCGATTTCCATTCTGCGTTCCATCCTTTCGCACTTCGATGCCGCCAACTCTCCTATTGATGAGTACGAGGGCGATGAGGGTGAGTTGATTCTGGACGTAACCGCTCCGGATCTTGCTGTTCTCATCGGTCGTCATGGACGTACCCTTGATGCTCTTCAGGTTATGTTCTCCCTATTGGTGAGCCGCAAGCTTGGCTTTAGGTATCCGGTTGTCGTTGACGTCGAGGGTTATAAGAGCCGTCGACAGGACAAGGTTGCTTCTATGGCACAGTCCGCTGCCGAGCGCGCTATTCGCACTCATAAGAGTGTTTCCCTGCCGCCCATGAATGCTTATGAGCGTCGACTGGTTCATATTGCTCTTCGTGGTAACGATGCTGTCGACACGCATTCTGAGGGCTCTGATCCTGATCGACATGTTGTGATTGTTGCTCGATAAGATTTTCGAGCCTATGCTAAGGGGACGTGGTTTTCACGTCCCCTTTTTTTGTCAAAAGTTCTCGATACACTGATTTTTGTCAGAAAGGAGTCGTCTTGTTTGTATTAACTGATGAGCAGGCAAGCCAGATGCTGAGCCGTCTAATTGCGTATTGCGAAGACTATTCTTTGAAGGTCTCCGATGATGCCCTCCGTGCCTGTGTTCAGCATTTGGACCTTGTATTAGAGATCAATAAGACCACCAATCTTACACGCATCCTAAAAATTGAAGACGCTGCCGTCCTTCATATTCTTGACTCGCTTGTGTTGCTTCCATATATCAATAAGGCCCCCAAGGGAGCACTTCTTGATATGGGTACAGGTGCTGGCTTCCCCGGCATTCCTCTGACAATTGCAAGTGGTCGTAGGGCTACCTATATTGATTCAGTTGGTAAAAAGGTCGATGCAGTCAACTCGTTTGTGAAGGGGCTTGGCCTGAAACATGCTGAGGCCGTTCATAATCGTCTCGAAGAGTACGCACGATCTCATAAGAAGCAATATGCCGTTGTCACCGCCCGAGCACTTGCACCGTTACCAGTTCTTGTTGAATACGCTTCTCCTTTTTTAAAAGATGGAGGCCTCTTTGTCATTACTAAGGGGAACCCGTCGGACGATGAACTTCAGTCTGGCATGGCTGCTGCTAAGATATGCGGGTTTACCACGCTTATGACGGATGATTTGAATTTGCCAAATGGCCTGGGGCATCGAGAGTTCATTATTTTAAAAAAATCTCGTCCGTCATCCGTTTCCCTTCCGCGTGCTAATGGCATGGCAAAGAAGAATCCGCTTGCCTAGATGTTTCACGTGAAACATAATGGATGGTAACGACTTGCCATGTTTCACGTGAAACATGGCAGTCAATGTCGAATCGGAATGTTTCACGTGAAACATCCTCCGTTTAACAACCTTAATACACCAGGAGGGACCGTGGGATTTCGCGACGTTAAGCGTTCTAAAAGCGCAAAAGACACGCGTATCATTGCAATCATCAATCAAAAAGGTGGCGTGGGTAAGTCTACGACAGCCGTAAATCTCGCAGCTGCGCTGGGTGAACAAGGTCGAAAGACTCTAATTGTTGATTTTGACCCGCAAGGCAATAGCACGAGCGGCTTTGGAATTGAAAAAGAAGCACTGGATCATTGTATCTATGATGCGTTGCTGAATGACGTTCCGGCAGAATCGCTCGTTCTTGATACAAATTGTAAAAAGGTCTTTGTGATTCCAGCTACCATCCAACTTGCTGGCGCGGAAATTGAACTTGTGAGCGCGATTGCTCGTGAAACTCGCTTAAAAGATCTGCTAGAGCCTGTTCAGGATGAGTTTGATTTCATCTTTATCGATTGTCCGCCATCGCTTGGTTTGCTAACCATTAATGCGTTAACGGCAGCAGACAGTGTTTTGATTCCGATTCAGTGTGAATATTACGCACTCGAAGGTGTCACAAAACTGCTTGAATCAATGAAGATGGTTAAAACACGCCTAAATAAGAGCCTTGATACCTATGGTGTGCTTATGACTATGTACGATTCGCGCACATCGCTCTCGAATCAGGTTGTCGAAGAGGTTCAATCGTATTTTGGAGACAAGGCATTCAAGACCCTGATTCCACGTACGGTTAAAATCTCAGAAGCGCCGTCGTTCGGTGAACCCGTAATTACCTATGCGCCACAGAATAAGGGCGCAAAGGCGTATATGAACCTTGCTAAAGAGGTGATTAAGCGTGCCTAGCCCTAAGAAGCGCGGCGGCTTGGGTCGTGGACTCAATGCACTGGTCTCAGAAGCTGAATATGAGACTGGTGGATCTACAGTGTCGGCATCAAATGCCGCTTCGGAAACCAAGCTTCCGATCGAAGATATCGTTCCGAACCCAAATCAGCCACGAATTCATTTCAATGAGACTGAGCTTCGTGAGTTGAGTGAGTCAATCCAGGAGCATGGTGTTCTGCAGCCGCTTCTTGTGCGCAAGCACGGTAATGGCTATGAAATTATTGCAGGTGAACGCCGTTATCAGGCTTCAAAGCTTGCTGGCCTTGAGGAGCTCCCCGTCATCATTAAGGACGTTGATGATGAGGAAATGCTTGCACTCGCGCTGATTGAAAACCTCCAGCGCTCTGATCTCAACCCCGTTGAAGAGGCTAAGGGGTATCGACAGCTCATCGATTCAAGCGGTATGACCCAAGAAGCCTTGTCAAAGGCTGTTAGCAAGTCTCGCTCAGCAATTACCAATTCGTTGCGTTTGCTCGATCTTCCAGAGGTAGTTCAGCAGATGATCTTCGAAGGCAAGCTGACTGCCGGTCATGCTCGTGCAATTCTTGCGGTTCCATATGAAGATGCACGCATTAAGCTTGCTGAAAAGGTTGTTGCAGAGGGTTTGTCTGTCCGAGCGACAGAAAATCTTGCTCCACTGTTTTCTGCCGGAGAGACGCCTAAGACGCCCCGACCCGCCACGCCTCAGTCCTTTAAGAAGGCAGCACGTGTGTTGCGTCAGGTGTTTAACACAAACGTTCGCGTAAAGAGCTCGCGCGGTAAGAATAAGATCGAGATTGAGTTTAAGGATGAGGAAGAGCTCTCTCGCATTCTTGGCGAGATGATTCAATTTGATCAGGGAGGTCAGGATGAGGAATAGAGTTCTGACTGCTCTTGCTTTGGCTGCAACTGTAGCGGTTGGTGCATTTGCGGGATTTAAGGTCGCAACAGATGATGAATTGCGTGGCCGTCTGCTTCGCGGAGCGCAGGATATCGTCGATACATCCAAAAAGAAGATGGATGTTATGACTGAGGATGTCGCTATGCGTACAGCTCAGGTAACTAAAAATCCCAAGATTAATCAAGATTGGGTTAATCATCAATGGGAAAATGTAGGCTTTTAGGTACCTAACAATCACTAGCTAGTTTTGAAGGGGTCCTTGTCTGAACGCCAGAACAGGGACCCCTAAATTCTTGCGAAAAAGCTGTTGAGCAAATGCGCTATGCATATTAGTGATAGATATGAAACAGCCCCGGTTGCAATTAAGCAACCGGGGCTGTTCGATGTTTCACATGAAACGTTTAGGTTGGTCTCCCCTATGCGTTCTTCTGAACCTTGAAGCGCTGCTTGAGTTGGCCGCAAGCAGCGTCGATATCGTTGCCGCGAGAGTTACGGATCGTGGTCTCAATACCACGGGACTCAAGACGACGCTGAAGGTCTTCAACCTTATGAATCGGCGACGGCTTGAGGGGGCTGCCCTCGATATCGTTGAGCTGGATCAGGTTGACGTGGCACAGCGTGCCCTCGCAGAAGTCGCAGAGCGCCTGCATCTCGGGGTTAGTGTCATTGACACCCTCGATCATGGCGTATTCGTACGTCGGACGGCGGCCAGTCTTTTCGGTGTAGAGCTGAAGTGCCTCATGAAGACGAAGCAGCGTGTACTTCTTAACGCCGGGCATAATCTTGTTGCGCGTTGACTGGATGGCAGAGTGCAGTGAGACGGCGAGCGTGAACTGCTCGGGAATGTCGGCAAACTTACGAATACCAGGAATAACACCGCTGGTGGAGACGGTGAGGTGGCGCGCTCCGATACCGATGCCGTCAGGGTCATTAAGGATTCGTAGTGCCTTGAGGACCTCGTCGTAGTTGGCGAAAGGCTCGCCCTGGCCCATGAGCACGACGCTCGTCGCGCGCTCACCAAAGTCGTTAGAAACATGGAGTACCTGGTCAACGATCTCCTGAGCGGTCAGCGAGCGCTTGAGGCCGTTCAGGCCGGTAGCGCAAAAAGCGCAGCCCATGCCACAGCCGGCTTGGGTGGATACACAGACAGACAGCTTGTTTCGACGAGGCATGCCGACGGTCTCGACGGAGATGCCGTCGTGGTACTCGAGTAGGTATTTACGAGAGCCATCCTTAGACACCTGTTTGGCGAGCTCGGTCGGCGTGTCGAAGGCAAAAGCCTCCTTCAGCTGCTCGCGGAAGGCCTTGGGGAGGTTGGTCATATCGTCAAACGAACAAACGTTCTTCTCAAAAACCCATTCGATAAGCTGCTTTGCGCGAAAAGCGGGTTGGCCGAGTTCGGCGACAAGTTCGCGAATATCGTTTTGGCTCAAATCGCGAATGTCTTGAGATTTAGTCCTGGGATTCATGGAAGCCTTTCGATTTTGGGGAAACGTAGAGGGTATCGCTACAATATGGTATCAGCTGCAGAAATTATAGAGGAGGAGTCTGCCCATGCCGGGTAAAAGCCTAGAGAACATGCACGTAGCGGTCTTGGCGGGCGGCCATTCCGCCGAACGCGAGATTTCGCTCAATTCGGGAAAGAATGTCGTGGTGGCACTGAAGGAGGCCGGCTACACCTCGGTGGAGTTGCTCGACACCGCCGCCGATGACTTTATGGTGACCATGGCGACGGGCGGCTTCGACGTGGCGTTTATCGCCATGCACGGCGCCGGCGGCGAGGATGGCGCCATGCAGGGGGCCATGGAGACGCTGGGTATCCCCTACACGGCGTCGGGCGTGCTCGCCAGCGCATGTGGCGCCGATAAAGAGGTTTCAAAGCTTCTGTATGCCAAGGCTGGCATCCCCATTGCCCCCGGCCTGGCGCTTGAGGCGGGCGACGAGATCGATATCGATCGTATCGTCGAGGTTTGTGGCGAGCGTTGCTTTGTAAAGCCCGCTGTCAACGGTTCTAGCTACGGCATTTCGCTCGTTCACGAGCCTTCCGAGCTGCCGGCGGCAATCGCCAAGGCTTTTGAGTACGGCGATAAGGTGCTGGTCGAAAAGTGCATCGAGGGAACCGAGATCACCGTGGGCGTGTATGGCGAGGACGACGTGCGCGCGCTGCCGATTGTGGAGATTCGCAAGCCTGAGGACTGCGAGTTCTACGATCTGGATGTGAAATACGTCGACCCCACGGACATCCATCGCATTCCGGCGCAGATTTCGCCCGAGAACTACGCTCGTGCCCAGGAGCTCGCCTGTGCCGCCCATAAGGCACTCGGCTGCCTGGGTATCTCGCGCAGCGACTTTATCGTGAGCGAGGACGGTCCTGTCATTCTCGAGACCAATACCATTCCCGGCATGACCGATACGTCGCTGTATCCCGATGAGATTCGTCATACCGACGACATGACGTTCCCTCAGGTGTGCGACAGCCTGATCCGTATGGGTCTCCGTCGAGCGGGCGTTGCATGCTAATCGAGGACGCCGTATCTCCTGGAACGCCGCAGTTTGTCATCGATTCTTATGCCACGCTCGCCGAGCGCGCCAAGACGCAGTCGTTTGGCCTCATCGAGGAGGATGTAATCGTCCTCGATACCGAGACCACGGGTCTTTCGGTGCAGGACAACGAGTTAATTGAGATTTCCGCGGCCCGTCTTTCGGGCCGCGAGGTCATTGACCGCTTCGATACGTTCGTGCATCCCAAGCAGCTGATTCCTGCAGAGATTACCGAGCTCACGAGTATTACGAACGCCGATGTGGCAGATGCCCCGTCGGCCGTCGAGGCCGTCGCGGCACTCGCCGACTTTGTGGGCGGCTGTCCTGTTATCGCACATAACGCCACGTTTGACCGGTCGTTTATCGAATCGGTCAAAGGCGGCGTCAACGTGAGTGATATCTGGATCGATTCGCTGGCGCTATCACGCATTGCGCTTCCGCGCCTGACATCGCACAAACTGTCCTTTATGGCCGACTTGTTTGGGTGCGATTCGGTATCGCACCGTGCGAATGCAGACGTTGATGCCCTGTGCGGTGTGTGGCGCGTGCTGCTGGTCGCACTTACCGACCTGCCTTCGGGCCTTATGGCGCGCTTGGCGGACATGCACGCGGACGTGCCTTGGTCCTATCGTCCCATTTTTTCTTTTTTGGCTGGCCAGAACCCGGGTTCGATATTTTCGCTCAGCGCCGCTCGTGCCGATGTGCTCAAGGCCGATCGCGCGGACGATCGCGTTGATGCGGACGAGCTGTCGGTCCTTAAGATGCCGAGCCGTGAAGAGATCGAGGCAGATTACGCCCCCGGCGGCCTGGTCAATCGTATGTACCCCACCTATGAGCCGCGCGACGAGCAGATCGCGATGGCGGTTGAGGTGCGCGATGCGCTGGTCACGGGTACCCATCGCGTGATCGAGGCGGGCACGGGCGTCGGTAAGTCGATGGCCTATCTCGTGCCCTTTGCCGAGGCCGCCCGCCGAAACAACATTACCGTTGGCATTGCGACCAAATCGAATAATCTTGCCGACCAGCTTATGTACCATGAGCTGCCAAAGCTCGCCGAACAGCTGGACGGGGGCCTGTCATTTTGTGCACTCAAGGGCTATGACCACTATCCGTGCCTGCGCAAGCTCGAGCGCATGAGCCGTGGTCAGGTTGAGATTACCACCAAGCGCGATCCTGCTGACACGCTCACAGCGGTTGCGGTGATCATGGCGTATGTGTGCCAATCTGCCGATGGAGACCTCGATTCACTTGGCATTCGCTGGCGCAGCGTCAACCGTCCCGACTTTACGACGGCTTCACGCGAGTGTGCACGCCGTCTGTGTCCGTTCTTCCCTGACAAATGCCTGGTCCACGGGGCACGTCGCCGTGCTGCACATGCCGACGTGGTGGTCACCAACCATTCCCTACTGTTCCGCAACGTGGCCGCCGAGGGAAGGATTTTGCCTCCGATTCGTCACTGGGTGGTCGATGAGGCCCATTCTATCGAGCGCGAGGCCCGTCGCCAATGGGCGCGCGTGGTTTCGGCCGATGAGTCGCGCGTGCTGTTTGAGCGCTTGGGCGGATCGAGTGCCGGTGCGCTGAGTCAGGTTTCTCGTGACCTGGCCACTTCCGAGGGCTCCACGCTCTACCTGGGACTCACTGCCAAGGCGACGTCGACGGTTGCCCGCGCGAGCATGGCGATTGCCGATGTGTTCGATGGCGTGCGCGAGCTTGGCCGCCGTGCCCGCGGGGGCTATGACAACGCGAATCTGTGGATTGGCCCCGAGTTGCGCGAGTCGGATGACTGGCACGATTTTTTGCAGTCGGCCCATACCGCAATTGATGCGCTGGACCAAGCGGATAAAAGCGTAGACGCGCTGGTGCAAGCCGTCGCTGCCGATAAGCCTGAGGTCGTCGTCGACCTGGGCGAGATTTCGCGCCGTCTTCACGAGTTGGTCGAGAATCTCAAGCTCATCATTGAGGGTACGGATGAGCACTATGTGTACTCATTGCAGGTTAACCGCCGGCTGCGAGCGGGCGGGGAGTCTATGACCGCTGAGCGCATCGATATCGGCGAGGCCCTGGCGAACGAGTGGCTGCCCGAGGTGCACACGGCCATCTTCGCTTCGGCGACCATGACGGTGTCCAAGAGCTTTGAGCATTTCAACCATGCTGTCGGCCTCGATCGCATTGGTGCGTCGACATCCTCATCACTGCACCTGGATTCGAGCTATGACTTTGACTCGAATATGGCCGTGGTCGTGGCGGGGGACATTCCCGATCCGCGCGATCGCGAGCGCTATCTGTCAGCGCTCGAGTGCGTACTGGTCGATGCCCATCTCGCCATGGGTGGATCGGTGCTTACGCTGTTCACTAACAGGCGCGATATGGAGGACCTGTATGCCCGTGTCGAGCCCAAATTGGCGCGAGCGGGCCTGGAGCTCAATTGTCAACAGCGCAACTCGTCCCCGCGTCGCCTGCGCGATCGGTTTATCAACGAGCCGACCTCATCGCTCTTTGCGCTCAAGGCCTTTTGGGAGGGCTTTGACGCCAGCGGCGAGACGCTGCGCTGCGTCATTATCCCCAAGCTGCCGTTCTCGAGCCCCACGGATCCTCTTTCGTGCGAGCGCAACCTGCGCGAAGACCGCGCCTGGGCGCGCTACTCGCTGCCCGAGGCAGTGCTCGAAGTCAAGCAAGCCGCCGGCCGTCTCATTCGCTCGTCGACTGATTGCGGCGTGCTTATCTTGGCAGATCCGCGTTTGGTGACAAAGGGCTACGGCAAGAAGTTCTTGACGTCGCTGCCTACGACTTCCTACCAGCGTATCGAGTCGGCACAGATCGGTCATTATTTGCAGCTGTGGCGTGCGCGCCACGAGAGACGCCGTTAAAGCGGGCAGGTCAGGCTCTTCGCCATATCGCATAGACGCTTTGCCAAGGCGGGGTCATCCAGTATGCGGATGGCTCCGCCCGCTGCGATTATCTGACAGAACAGCCAGTGCTCTGACCCATAACGCACGGTCACCGTTGCCATGTCTGCCCCGTTTGGCTCAATCGACATGATGCCGGCCCAGTCTAGGCGCTCTGCCATGTCGAGCGGCATGAGGAGTTTTGCGCTCTGTTCCGCATGGGAAAGGGATTCGTGGAGGGATGCGGACGCGGGCGTGTGGCGCTCCACGGAATCGTCGGTGAAGGCAAGGCCCTCGATTTTGTCCATGCGGTAGGAGCGCTGCTCGTCAACTTCGACATCCCAGGCAATCAGGTAGGTTTGATCACCATGTGTCGCGATGCGCAGGGGGTCGATGAGACGCTCGCGCGCCCGTGCGTCGTCCATCGAACGGTAGGTGATGCGGCATCGAACGCCGTCTTGAATCGCGCAGTTCAGCTGTTGCCAGTGCGATCCTCGGGCAACGGTATCGACGACGCGCTGATTGTAGCCGAGTTCCTCGGGTAGGAGGGCATGTCGGATACGCTCTGCTGCCCGAGAGTCGATTCCCATCGATTCGAGTTCGTGATTGAGCACGGCGCCTTCGGCGGCACTTAGACGCAAGGGCAGCACACGCCCCGCATCACCTGTCAGGATGATGCGCTCGCCGCGGCGTTCGCAGATGATGCGGGCGCCCGACTCACGGTCAGCGAGGGTCGAGACGATATCGATAATTTCATCGAGCGCCGTACCCGTGATATCAAAACGGCTGCAGATATCCCCTCGTGTCATACCGGTCTCACCGGCAGCGTAGAGGGCCTCCATGATGTCAATCGCACGCGAGAGCCTTTGCTCGCTGGTGAGTTTACGCGCGGGCATGCTCGTGCACCGTCCTTTCGATGAGGTGGTTCCACGCCAGTTTAAGTACATCGGGGGCAACGGGTCTCATGCCGTCCATGGCGTGCTCCATGCAAAACGAGGCGGCGGCATTAAGATTGCGCACGCTGACGGTCCAGGTCCAACCCTCTTCGGTGCGTGTGAGCTCTCCGCGACCCCGCGTAAGGCCGCTGACCATGTCGGCCTGGGCTTGCGGGGCAAACGAAAAGGTCGCCATAACGGGCTTGCAATCGGCAAAATCAAACTCAAAGAACAGGCGATCGTTCAGGTTGAAGTCGGCGGGGATGGAGTAGGCCTTCGAAGGGCGCCATGCGCGAACGATACGGTCGCAGCGAAACGTCCTGATTTCATCGGTGGCGTTGTCGAGTCCGCAAAAATACGCCACGCCCTCGTGCTCGAACATGCCGTATACGCAGACGGCGCGTTCTTTTTGCTCTCCGCGCCCGTTTTGATACAAAAAGCGCAGCGCGCAGCGTTCGGCAAAAGCGCTCCACACCGCATCGACGGCGGGCAAGCGACGGGCGGGAGGCTCTTCTGCGGTCGATGCGCCGGTGAGGTAGGCGATCTTGGTGCGTATGTCTGCAAGCGGCGTGGCAAACGCGGCCGAACCGGTCGCAAGGGTCTGGTCGATAGCGTCGAGCAAGATGTCCGCGTCGTCTGCGGTGATGAGGCCACCGGCCGCAAACGTGTGCTCGCGATCGATGGTCCACGCGCTTTCTTCGGTTTCTTGGGAGCCTGCTGCGCGGACTTCCTTGATCGTGATTCCGCGTTCGAGGAGTTTTTCGCGATCGCGGCGAAACTTGCGCTTATCCGAGTCGATATTGCCCGACCCATAGCCAAGATCGGAATCCAGGACAATTTGCTCTGTGGTCAATGGCTCGGGAGAGCTGTTAAGGACAAAGAACAGATTGAGGATGCGCTGGGCGGTCTTGTCGAAACCGGGCTCCGGCGCCCCCTTTTTATTCGTTACGGTTGTATCGCTTGCCGTCATAGAATCCTCGCATGGGAAGGTGTTTGATGCCATGATTTTAGTCCGATATGGAGATTAGGCTATATCCTTGTCCGCTCGGGGCGTTAAGATGGCCCGAATTCGGTCGTTTGCGCTTGCTCGGGGTATACTTTCGACTATATACGGTTCTAATGTGCATGCATTGGGCCTATTTGTCGGATTATGGATGTGGAGCGCACATGGCGAACACCCAGAACTATATTAACCACCTGCTGCAGAACACTGGCATCACGCCGGCATGCAGCGAAGAAGAGCGCTTGGCTGCCGAGGATATCGCTCAGATCTTCCGCAACCACGGCTTTGACCCCGAGGTTCAGGAGTTCAATGCCCCGGCGCCCAGTAGGTTGGCATTTGCCGTCACCGGTATTCTTGCGTTTGCCGGTGCCCTGCTTATGGGCATCGGCGGCGGTATCGGCTTAGTCGGCACCCTGTTGGCCATTGTCGGAGCCGTGCTCTATGTGCTCGAGCGAACCGGTCGCCCCGTGATCTCGCGCCTGGGTAAAACGGGCGTGAGCCAAAACGTCATCGCCTACCACAAGGCGTCGGGCCCGCTTGCCTCTCCGCGCAATCGCCCGGTTGTCGTCGTCGCGCACTATGACTCCCCGCGCGCCGAGCTGCTCGCTCGCGAGCCCTATGCGCCGTACCGAGCGCTAATCGCCAAGTTGCTCCCGATTGCCACGATTGCTCCCGCGGCTATTGCCGTCCTGCGCATCTTGCCGCTTCCCGGCGCGTTGAAGGTCCTGCTGTGGATTGTCGCGATCCTTGTCTCTCTCGTGGCTCTTGCCAATGCCGCCAATATTATTTCCAATCGTTTTGTCCTTCCCTACACGTCCGGCTCGGTTTGCAACAAGTCGTCTGTTGCCGCCATGCTGGGTGTCATGGATAACGTCGCCCCCTATCAGGGTGAGAACGAGTTTCCTGACGATATTCCGTTCGACACGTATTTTGGCGAGCAGAAGCGTCGCGCCGAGGAGATGGCGCGTGCGGCGGCCGAGTATGCCGCGGCCCAGCAGCAAAACGATTACGGCAATACCATCGAGTACGAAGAGCCTGCCTATACCGAGGATGAGTATGGCCAGCCGGTCGCTCCCGAGGGTGAGCAGGGCGAGGCTTTTGATGAGCAAATCGATGGATTCGAAGGTGCCTCTGCCGACGAGACCCTGATTGGCGTCATCGCACCCGAGCCCCAGGTCCAAGATATTCCGGACGAGGAGCCCGTTGCGGACGAGTCCACTGCCGAGTCGGCAGAGGAGCCTGCCGCGGCTGAGCAGGTCGAGCCCGAGCCCAAGCTTTATCGCAACGCCGCCGGTAACATCCGATTTGGCTCGGATGCCATCCGTGCCCTGGGCATGCTTCCCGAGTCTTGCACGCTCGATTACGAAGAGGGCGAGGAGCCGACGTTTGAGCCCGCGCCCCAGCCCGATCCGGTCGTGGTTGCGCAGCCCGATGAGGCCAATGTCATCGAGGCGGAGGCCGATGCGGAGACTGCCATCGATCCCGCAGCCGGTCTGGACGTCATGGCGCCTGCCCCGGCACCTGATGAGCTCGATAATACCGAGGACGATTACGATGCATATCCGCAGCGCGTGTCCTATGAGAGCGACACCGATTTCTCTGCCGAGCTTCCGGTGACGACGCCCCATGCCGATATCGCTTCCGCGTTTGCTTCGTTCGGTGCCAGTGCCTCCCATTTCTTTAAGGGGGCATTCGCAAAGGGCAAGAAGCTCGTCGACGACTTTGAGGAAAAGCGCGCTGTTGCCCGCGAGGCAGCCGAGCGCGAGGCTGTGGCCCAACAACAGGCGGCCGAGGCTGAGCGTGAGCGCGCAGCACAGGAATTTGAGCAAAACGACGCCGAACAGCCGATGTCCGTTGATGTTGCAGACGCCACGACGTCTTTCGAGGCGCCGCAGCCTTCGTCTGCTGATGCTGCCGAGGAGACGACGACCTTCGAAACCCAACAGCCGGTCGACAGCACTGTGTCGTTCGATGCCACGATGACGTTTGAGAAGCAGGGCACCGCTATCGCCGAGCCCCTTTCCGCTCCTGACGAGGATGAGCCTGCTGCGCCCGATACGGTCGAGGATCAATCCGCGGCGGAACAGGTCGCTGCGGACAGTTCCGAGCAAGAGCCTGAGCCCGTGGCCCCCGAAGCTCCGCAGACGGATGAGTCGAGGCCTTACTCTACGCAGATCTTCACTATGCCCGCACCGAGCGATCCCGGCGCGACGGTTGCCAACGCTGTTCCGTCGCAGGCCGAGACGGTCGATGCTCTGATGGCTCAGATTTCGTCTCAGGCGTCGCCGCGCCCGAACATGAACATTCCCAATCCGGCGTCTGCGCCGGCTCCCATGTCCTCTGCGTCTCCGCTGGCCTCGGTCCCCGATCCCTCGATGCCTTCGATGCAGCAGGCCAATGTCGCCTCGCGCACCTCGCTGTTCGACCTTCCCGACCCTTCGGCTCAGGTCAACGATCCCTTCTCGACGGCACAGGGTCCCGAGCCCACATCGGCTCCGGTTGTTCCTCCCATGCCGGCCACCTCGGATGTTCAGCCGTTTGAGACCATCTCGGCTCCTGCCGCTTCGAGCGCCAAGCCGCAAAAGCGCGGCTTGGGAGGCCTGTTCGGTCGCAAAAAGAAAAACGAGCAGGACAGCATGAGCGATTGGCTTGGCGTCGAGGATGATTACGACGCCAAAAAGTCTGGTCGCGGCATCGGCTCGTGGGATAACTTCGAGGATGACGACGACGGCTGGAAGGGTGGTGCCACGTCTTCCGATGGAGCTTCCACTGAGGATATGCTCGCTGCCGTTACCTCCATGGGTGATGACGAGCTGCTTGGCCACGACATCTGGTTTGTGGCTACAGGCGCTTCCGATTGCGACGGCGCCGGTATGAAGGCGTTCCTGGCCGCGCATCGCGACAAGCTCCGCGGCGTGTTCTTTATCAACCTTGAGTCCATTGGTGCCGGCAGGCTTTCGGTCGTGACGGTCGAGGGCGAACAGCAGTTGCTCAAGGGTGATCGACGCATCATGAACCTGGTCAATAAGGTGTGCAAGTCGTTCCATGTCGATTGCGGTGCATTTGAGATGCCCTATGCCAAGACCGACGCCTATGCTGCGCTCGAGGCAAGTCGACGCGCCCTTACCATTGCCGGCGTTGACGGTCCGCGTCTGGCGTGCGCTTACACCGAGGACGATCTGCCGCACAACGTCAATCCGACAAATATCGCTACGGTGTCCGAGGTCGTGACCGAGGTCATTCGTCGTTCGTAGGTTGACCTCTAAGGAGTCTGCGTGTTTTCGTACATCAAGCGCCACTGGCCCATCTATCTCATCTTGGCCCTGATCGCCATTGCCCTTGGTTTCGGGGCCGCGTATATCGTTGGTGTTAAAGGCTCAACGCCTGAGTCCACGATTAACGAAGAAGTGGAGCACGAGCAGAGTTTGGGAGCCGATGGCATCTCCGAGTCCGATCAAGCGCTCATTGACGGTGGGTCTGCATCTGGGGAATAGCCACTGCGCTACACATGAAAAAAGAGGCGAGCCGGGAGACGGGCTCGCCTCTTTTTTATTGCGTCAGCAACGCTTCGACGTCAGCTTTAGATGGGCAAACCAGATTGCCGCGGCGCCGGAGGTCATGAAGGCGGTGAGGCAGGCGGCGATGGGAAGGGAACCCGTCGCTGGTAAATCTTGCGGCATGGTGCATCGCTGGATGACGCGATCCTCGTCATGTGATTCAAGGTTGCTGCCCCCGCCATTACGGCAGAGGTCAACGCGAGCGCTGTTGGCGAGTGCGTTCTGGGGCGTGTAAGACGACGCGGCCTGCATATGGATGACGGCGCCGTGGATATCCGAGTCAAGGACGGCGCTCGCATCATCAAGGTCGTCATGCTCGTCTTTGAGATCCTCGCTGTTCCAAGAGTCTGCAGCGCCTCTTGTCGTGAAGTCGGCCGATACGGCCCCGTATTCAAGACGAATGCCTGTGATGGCGGTATCGCCCAAAAGAGCGAGCTCTTTTGCCTCGAGGGTGACTGATTCCGTTGTTGGAATATCTGCTTTCCAAAGATGCCAACCGCCGTAATCGACCATGCGCAAATCGTTGCCTAAGAGCTTTTTGACCTCATCCGTTTCGAGCCAAGGGTTGTCATGCCCGTCACTGAGCGTTGCGTTGACTTGTTCGTCCGTATCGGTGCCTTCCGCTGGCGACGTTCGATACCACACGTTGCAAAGACCGTCGAAGTCCCCGGCCGCAATAGGGGTTTCGATGGCGATAAGTCTGGCAGTGCCGTCTTTGGCACACTCGAGATCGTCGGTGATGGTGAATTCATCAACCCAGGTATTCGACTCATTTTTAGCATCGAGCGTATAGGAGAAGGAGCCGTCCGTATCGGATTGTGTCACGGCCCGGTTTTTGCCATCACCGTTGGCGACGAGACCCTTACCGATAGGGCGGCCGATCTCTTGCCGCTTGTCGACTCTGCCCTCGACCTCGATGGGTGTGTCCTTCATGGCCGCCGTCTGCACTTCTCCCGTCGCTTTAATTTCAAACGTCATGTCTTGAGCAAGGTCGTAGGTGCGCGGGGACATCGCTTCGCACAAGGTGTAGGTGCCGGGCAAAAGGTGTTCGATGCGATGCGGTTTGTCAGAGGAGGTCCAAGCGTCAATTTCGGTTCCGTCGGAGTCGTGGAGGGAGAGCCTGGCGCCTTCCACTTCTTGGTTGCCCGCCAGATCGACTTTGGAGATGTCGATTTTGGTGTAGTCGTTAGAGACATCGAGGTGCGCTTTGACCGTGGGTGTTTCCTGGTCGACATACGACAGCTCGACGGTGTGGGCGCTTTGGTCGAGCAGGTATCCTTCGGGCGCCTGTACCTCAATAACCTCATAGATGGCAGTTCCGCACCCCAGCGAAAGATGATTCGCGCACGCAAATCCCCGCTCGTCGGTCGTGACGGTGGTGACGGTTTCGCCGTCCAGGGCAACAATGCTGCCGTCGGGGCGCACGATATCGCCCGCGGCGCGGATATCAAAAACAGCGCCGGCAAGGGCGTGTCCGTCTACGGTATCGTTCTTAACGATCTCGATGCTTCCTGTTGCCGCGTCGTCGCAAAACGAGGCGACCGCGACGGGCGTTAAGTTCGTGTCGGCGGGAATCGTTATCTCTAGATCTTCTCCAACAAGATACGGTTCCTTGGCGGAAGTCTCTCGAATGTAATATGTGCCCGGGTTGAGCGATTCGGGCAGGGTGACGGTGCCGGTTTCATCGGTCGTAAAGGTATTCATAACGGTATGGGCGGGATGCCAGGATGTTTGCGAGATGGGCTCACGGTTGCCATTGAGCAACTGAAAGGTGAACCCGGCGAGTGGTACGGCGGATCCAGTCTGAGCATCGCACTTCACGATTTGAAGATGTGTCGACAGGGCGTGGTTGTCTACGATGTACTGAAGTTCTGCGCCGTCCGAGATCTGCTCTGCCGTAATAGTCCATTCCCCTGCCTGCTTAAAGCCGTCGGGCACGGTGCCGGCAACCTCGCGAACGGTGTAGCCGGCACGGTCATACGGTATGGTTCCGCTGACGCCATCGGGACGCCCTCCTGCGCCAAACCATGCTCCAGCCTGGTCTTTGGTCGATGTGAAGCCGTAGATATTGGTGGTCAGCGTTCCAACAACCTGCTGCGAAGTGTTGCTTACCACTTCAAAGACCACGCCTTCCGCCGGCTGCTCTATACCAGACCCATCGCTATTGCCGTAGTCCTTGAACTTTGAAATCTCGAGGTCAAAAGCGATAGGGGTGTTGGGGATGCGGCGCTCGAGCTCAACGACACCTGCGTCTCCGAGCTGGTCGGCCCCGATGGTGTAGCTCCAGGCTTCATCGGAGGGCAGATAGCCCTCGGGAGCTCTCGACTCATAGATGGTAAAGGTGCCCAGGGGGATGTCGGTAAGTGTTGCCCAGCCGTCCTCATCCGTCGTGAGGGTGTGCGTCCAGCCCGGGGTAGACTGTGAGACGCAGGTGAACTCAGCGCCGGCAAGTGACGCGCCGACTTGAGGACCTGCCCCTGTCGCGGCATCGACCTTTGCGATGCGCAGGGTAATGGTACCGGGCCGCTCATCGATGACGACATTCCCGCCGTCATCGCTGGTGGAAAAAGCGATGCGGTCACTCCTAGGGATATAACCCGCTGGAGCTTTGGTTTCGACCAGATAATATGCCGTGTTGGGCAAAAGTGTCGCCTGTGCGCGACCGCTGCTGTCCATCTGGATGCTGCCGACACGTTTGTCGCCGGCGCTTTCATAGATGTCGAACCTCGCTCCGTCGAGCCTGTAGGTATCGTTTTCGCTTGTGATGGCGGCGTTGGCTGACTGTTTTTGGAAGGATACGGAGACGGCTGGGAGCACGTAGAGCATGTCTTGACGCTTGCTGCCGCCCGACACAGTTCCCAAATAGCGCCGCGCGCGATGCGGTGCGGCTTTAATGCTTCCCGACTTGGCGCTGTCGTGGAGCCAGCGCGCTGCGGCAACGACCTCATTGTCGGCGGTAAAGTGCCCACTCTTGGTTTTGCCCTGAGCGGTCGTGTAAGAGTAGGTACCGTCGACATGGGTAGTGCCGTTGAGCATCCATACGGCAAGCTGGGTTGCGGCGCGGGCACGATCGGGTGAAAGATGGTAACCGCCAAACGACGTGGCGGTAGGATATCCGTGACAAACGATTGCCGCGAACTCGTCGTCGAGCCACACCCAGCCTTGATCAAAGTTGAGCCATGGGCCGCCCGGCTTGGTGGGGCCGGGGCGCTCCTGGTTCATGCAGTAGGCAATCGAGGCGTCTTGAGCTTCATACTTGCCGATGAGGAAGGGCCCACAATCATCGCTAATAGTGCGGAAGCCGAGCTGGTCGTAGCCATCGACGGCAAATGCGGCTCCCGGTGCCAGGCAGCCGAAAAGCAGGAAGAGGAGCAGGAGCAGCGGACCTGTTGCGATTGCGCTGTGGACAGAGTGCGTGGGTGCGTTGGACATGGCTGCTCCTTATCCCTCGTGCGCCGCACGGGGAGGCTGCGACGCGTAGGATGAGGCTACCCCCGAGGTTCATGCGGGTAAGTACCGGAGCCTGACCAAAAGCTTGCCCAATTCCTGACAAATTGAGCTCAAATACAACAATCAAGCAAAAGTGCAGGTAGAAGATAGGGAGAACAGGAAGTCAAAGGTCCTCGTCTCCACAATTGACGTGATTTTCAAACGAATCTCCACAGCTAAAACAAGCATCACCACCCTTGTATCGAACAAGACAACCGCGTTATACTAGCCAACACACAAGCGGGCATCGCCAAGTGGTAAGGCATCAGCTTCCCAAGCTGACATTCGCGGGTTCGAGTCCCGTTGCCCGCTCCAGTAAAAAGCACAAGCACGGCAGCGTTACGTTGCCGTGCTTTTTACTATCAAGCGCCGGGACTCGAACCCGCCAGGGTGCGAGCGTTAAGCAAACGCGAAGCGTTTGTAGCGAGCAGGCGAAGGCGCCGACAGGTGCCTGAAGCCGGTGCGGTTTTGCGAAGCAAATACGCGGACGTCCCGTTGCCCGCTCCATGGAGCAAGGAAGATTTCGGGAATGGTAGATTCAGCCCGCTTTGCTCCCACACTTCCCCGGATCTCGGTATGCCACTGAAGCCGGTGCGGTTTTGCGAAGCAAATGCGCAGACGTCCCGTTGCCCGCTCCAATTCCAAAATGTTAGGTTAATGCCTGCTGCCCATACTTGCACCTGCGCACGGTACAATGGTTGGGTTACGACCAACGTGCCAATAACCAAAAAGGAGCCGCTATGATCGATCGCTATACCCGCCCGGAGATGGGACACATCTTCTCCCTCGAGAACAAGTACGCCATTTGGCAGGAAATCGAGGTTCTGGCCTGCGAGGCCCAGGCGGAGCTCGGCAAGATCGGTATTTCCAAAGACGAGGCCCAGTGGATCCGCGACCATGCCAACTTTGAGAAGGCGAAGGTCGATGAGATCGAGGAAGTCACGCGCCACGACGTCATTGCCTTCCTGACCAACATGAAGGAATACATCGATGCCGATGTTCCCGAGGGCGACCCCAAGCCCAGCCGCTGGGTTCACTATGGCATGACCAGCTCGGATCTGGGCGACACGGCCCTGTGCTACCAGCTCACCCAGGCCTGCGACCTGATCATCGAGGATGTCAAGAAGCTCGGCGAGATTTGCAAGCGTCGCGCCTTTGAGGAGCGCAACACGCTCTGCGCCGGCCGTACTCATGGCATCCATGCCGAGCCGATGACCTTCGGCATGAAGTTTGGCTCTTGGGCCTGGGAGCTCAAGCGCGATCTGGACCGTCTTGAGGATGCCCGCAAGAACGTTGCCTTCGGTGCTATCTCGGGCGCTGTCGGCACGTACAGCTCCATCGAGCCGTTTGTCGAGGAATATGTCTGCGAGCACCTGGGCCTGGTTCACGACCCGCTGTCCACGCAGGTTATTAGCCGCGATCATCACGCCTACCTCGCCGGCGTTCTCGCCACCACCGCGGCCACCTGTGAGCGCATCGCTACCGAGGTTCGCAATCTGCAGAAGACCGATACACTCGAGGCCGAGGAACCGTTCCGTAAGGGTCAAAAGGGCAGCTCCGCCATGCCGCACAAGCGCAACCCCATCACCATGGAGAAGGTCTGCGGCCTGTCGCGCGTCGTGAAGGCCAACGCGCAGGTTGCCTTCGACAACGTCGCCCTGTGGCACGAGCGTGACATTTCGCACTCCTCTGCCGAGCGCGTCGCCCAGGCCGACAGCTTCATCGCCCTCGACCACATGTTCCAGTGCCTCATCCGCGTTATCGACGGCCTGCAGCTGTATCCCGCTCGCATGATGGCCAACCTCAACAAGACACGCGGCCTCATCTTCTCCTCCAAGGTCCTGCTCGCCCTCGTCGACACGGGCATCACCCGCGAGGACGCGTACGCCATTGTGCAGGAGAACGCCATGGCAACCTGGCACGAGGTACAGGATTGTGTCTCCGGCCCTACCTTTAAGGAGCGTCTCGAGGCCGATCCGCGCTGCACCGTCAGCCAGGAGAAACTCGACGAGATCTTTGATCCGTGGGACTTCCTCACCCGTATCGACACGGTCTTCGATCGCCTGGAGCAGCTGAGCTTCGAGTAGGTTCGGGCATAACGTTAGCTTTTTAGGGCGCTTTGCTGGTAATGTGTGTTGCCGGCAAAGCGCCTCGTTGCATTTAGGGAAAGACGGGGATAATAGTCGTCTCGAATAACATTCTGAGAGGGGATCGCATGATTTCGTTTGATTACAAGCCTCAGGGCGTTTGTGCTCGCAATATTCACCTTGACCTTTCCGATGACGGCAACAAGGTGATGGGCGTTGAGTTTACCGGCGGCTGCGACGGCAATCTCAAGGCTATCTCCAAGCTGGTCGAGGGCGCTCCTGCCGATCGCGTAATCGAGGTTCTCGCCGGTAATACCTGCGGTATGAAAAAGACCTCCTGCGCCGACCAGCTTACACGCGCTATCGAGGCCGCTCGCGCCGAGATCGCCTAATGGGTATCGCCGATCACATCAAGAACGGAATATCGCGTCGCGGCTTCGTGCTCGGTGGGGTTGCTGCGGGCGCTGCCACGGTGCTTGCCGGATGCTCGAAAAAAACGGGCACCAGCGATGATGCCGCCGGCGAGCCGCAGGTTATCAAGGATGATTCCAAAATCATCTCGATTACGGATGAGTACGAGGCAGTCGACATCGATCTTGAGCCGGCGGCGTCATGGACGCTGCCTCTGGGTACGCTGCTGTACTACTGCGACGGCGATTACGCCGCGGCGATGATGGCGCCCGCATCGGCACTGCACGCCAACACACTCGGTGTGCTCAACCTGGGCGATGGCTCGCTTACCACATTAATCGAGGATCCTATCGAGGGCACGGGATACGCATTCTACGATGTCCGTGCCGGCGACAGCGTATTCGCGTGGGTTGAGATGAACTTTGCCAATTCATCGTGGAAGCTCTACGCTCAAAATCTGTCGGGCGCTTCGCTCTCTGGCGACGTGGTTGAGCTCGATCGAGGTGGCAAGAACTATGATCCGCCGCTGTTTACGGCGTTCGGGTCATCAGTCATCTGGTATAAAATGCCCTCGGCAGGTGGCAATAAAACGAGTAGCGATTCGTTTTGCTATCGTCGCTCGCTTGATGAATCCAAGGCCGAGACAATTTGGAAATCGACGGGTCGCTTTGCATCGGCCCCGCGCGCGAGCGACGGCATTTTGACCATCTCGCCGCGTGTCCGCAACGACGAGGGCGTCTACTACGGCATAACGGCAATCGATCTGACCGACGGCAACAACACCAAGCGTGCCCAGTTGGTCCTTCCTTCGTCAGTTTCGCCTTTCGAGGCCGTATATATGGGCGATACCTTCGTGTTTTCTATCGAGGCGGCCTATAGTGGCGTGGGCAGCCTGGGCAATATGGGCACGTATATCGGTAATGAGGGAGGGCCGTACCTCTTCCTGTCCCGCGAGCCGCTCGCATGTGCGGCTGGCAAGAAGAATAAATACCTTGTTAAGGTACAGGCGTCGCATTTCCTGATCGACACCTCTGCCAAGACCTATGGCTCGCTGCTGTCGCCCGACCGCGCTTTGGAGTATGGCGATTATCCAGCTACGGCGGGAAAATCGGACTCATTCCTTACGTACGCCACGGTGCGCAACAGCCAGGGTATACCAGAGACGGTCACTGCACGCCTATTCTCTCTTTAAGCTTAGAGGGGTTAAAAAGGCGCCAACAGGGGAATAAACGCGTTGTAATTGTGAGTACCGCCCGCCGAGCTGCCGCGTCATAGCGGCATCCGGCGGGCTCAGGTGCGTTAAAATGGGCTTGTTCTTAGCTAATTGAGACAGGGGGGCCGTGTTATGGCTTCAGATGCAAAAAAGATTCTGCTGGTCGAGGATGAGAAGGCAATCCGTGACGCCGTCGCTGCCTATCTCGAGCGCGAAGGCTACTGGGTTGTGGGCGTCGGCGATGGCCAGTCCGCGATCGAGGAGTTCGAGAAGCATCAGTTCGACCTGGTCGTGCTCGACCTTATGCTCCCCAAGATCCCCGGCGAGCGCGTTTGCCGCACCATTCGCGATACCTCGGATGTCCCCATCATCATGCTGACGGCTAAGGGTGAGATCGAGGACCGTATTATCGGTCTTGAGCTCGGCGCCGACGACTATCTGATTAAGCCGTTCTCGCCGCGCGAGCTCGTCGCCCGCGTTCGCGCTCTGTTCCGCCGTGCCCATCAGGCCGACGAGCCCGCCGTCGAGGTACTCGACTTCGGCGATCTGGTCATCGATATCTCGGGCCACAAGATCTTGGTCGAGGGCAAGGAAGTCGATCTGACGGCTTCCGAGTTCAAGCTGCTCACCACGCTTGCCCGCCATCCCGGCCGTGTGTATAACCGCATGGAGCTGGTCGAGAAAGTGCTCGGGTATGACTTTGAGGGCTATGAGCGCACCATCGATAGCCACGTGAAGAATCTTCGCGCCAAGCTGGGCGATGATCCCAAGAAGCCCAAGTGGCTCTACACTGTCCATGGTGTCGGCTATCGCTTCGAGGCTCCGGCCAAGACCGATAAGTCGGACGAGAAATAGGGAAATCACATATGACACCTGCGCGCTTTGAAATCGGACAAAAGCACAAGCAGGAGAGCGAGGCGGGTTCCAAGGCTAGTTGGAACACGCCTCGTTCCGATTCACGGCCAACGATGAGCTATCCCTCGCGCATGGCACTTGCTTTTGCTCTGACATCGCTCATGACAGTATTGGTGCTGGTGGGCGTTGTCTCTGTTGTGTGGGGCACGGTCTTTTCGGATTACACACGCTCCAATATCGTCGAAATCGCAAATTCCGCTGCCGAGAAGTTGGCAACCTCATATGAGGAAAACGGCTCTTGGACCGCGGGAGAACTGCGCACGGTCGCAACGTCGAGTTTGGTTTCCGACGATCTGGGCATGCAGGTCGTCAATAAAAAGGGCGTGATCGTTTATGACGATTCCTGGCCCTCGGCAAGCGCCACCGCCGATGTACGCGAAAACCAGGCTACGACCGACGACACGAGCGGCAAGAGGGCATCGCATAGCCCGGTCTCGTCTGCTCCAACCGACTCCGATAGCGTTGCTAACGTCGAGATTGTAACGTCTTCCGGCGAGCATGTCGGACAGGTAAAGCTGTGGGCCATCGGCTCCGACGCTCTGCTCACCAAGGCGGACTCTGCGTTTAGGGAGAAGACCTTTAACGCCATGGCCCTCGCCGCGGTTGTTGCAATCTGCATTTCGGTCGTTATCGGATCGCTCGTGTCGCGCATGCTCACCAAGCCGATTCATCGCATCACCAGTACCGCAAAGCAAATTCGTGACGGCGACCTGTCGGCTCGCACGGGACTGCGCGGTGATGACGAGATCGATCAGCTGGGTGAGACCTTCGATGAGATGGCCACTTCGCTCGAGAAGGATATGAAACACGAGAAGCGCCTGACCTCAGACGTTGCACACGAGCTTCGCACGCCGCTTATGGCCATGCTCGCAACGGTCGAGGCCATGCAGGATGGCGTGTATCCCACCGACGATGAGCATTTGGAGACCGTTGCTTCCGAGACGCGTCGCCTGGCTCGTCTGGTGCAGCAGATGCTCGACCTGTCGCGCATGGAAAACAGCACGGCTCCGCTCAACCTTGAGCCGGTGGACATGGTTCCTTTCGTGCGTTCCATCGTTAATGCCCAGGAGCGCCTGTTTGTCGACCGCGATCTGCGCCTGCGTTTTGCGGACGAGACCCAGGGTCACGACGATGTCGTCGAGGCCGATCCCGACATGATCACGCAATGTGTTATCAACCTCATGAGCAACGCCATGCGCTACACCCCCGAGGGCGGTTGGGTCGTGGTGTCGGTGCTCAGTGACCGCAAGCACGTCAGCATTGCCGTTTCTGATACCGGCATCGGTATTGCCAAGGACGATCTGTCGCGCATCTTCGGGCGGTTTTGGCGCGCCGATGCCAGCCGCGCCCGCGAAGCTGGCGGCCTGGGCGTTGGCCTCGCCGTGACCAAGCAGATCGTCGAGCGTCACCATGGCTACATATCCGTGGAGTCGGAGCTTGGAAAGGGTACGACTTTTACAATTCATCTGCCCCGCGAGCACACGGCGGACGCGGCATCTACTACAATGGAGCACTAGCTTTTCGCTATTCGGTGAAGGAGGGGCTGCGTCCCTGCCGCTCCGAGTTTGCGAAAACATGCGGGAAAGAACCCGCATTTCTGTCGTATTTAGGTAAGGAGTGACTCACGTGACAACGATGGAGCGTCGTCCGGATTCCCGTGGCAAGGTTCGTGATATTTACGATGCCGGTGAAAACCTGCTGATGGTCGCCACCGACCGCATTTCTGCGTTCGACTTCATTCTTCCCGACGAGATTCCGTTCAAGGGAGAGGTACTCAATCGCATCTCGGCATTCTGGTTCGATAAGTTTGCCGACATCGTCCCCAACCATCTCGTTTCCATCGACCCGGCGGATTTCCCCGAGGAGTTTGCTGAGTATCGTGACTACCTCGCTGGCCGCGCCATGCTGGTTAAGAAGGCCCAGACGATTCCTATCGAGTGCATCGTCCGCGGCTATCTGACCGGTTCGGGCAAGAAGACCTACGACGAGAACGGCACCGTCTGCGGCATCCAGCTGCCTGAGGGCCTGACCGAGGCTTCCAAGCTTCCTGAGCCGCTGTTCACGCCGTCCACGAAGGCCGAGATCGGTGACCACGACGAGAACATCTCGTTCGAGCGTTGCTGCGAGATCGTGGGCGAGGACATCGCCACGCAGATTCGCGACCTTTCCCTCAAGATCTACAAGGCTGCCGCCGAGTACGCCGCGACCCGTGGCATCATCATTGCCGACACCAAGTTCGAGTTTGGTGTCATCGATGGCAAGGTCACGCTGATCGACGAGTGTCTCACGCCCGACTCCAGCCGTTTCTGGCCTGCTGCCAGCTACGAGGAGGGCAAGATCCAGCCTAGCTACGACAAGCAATTCGTCCGCAATTGGCTCAAGGCCAACTGGGATATGACGGGGGAGACCCCGCACCTGCCCGCCGAGGTCATCGATGGCACGTCCGAGCGCTATCGCGAGGCCTTCCAGATCATCACGGGCTCCCAGTTCACAAGCATGAAGGAGAACGCATAAGTGAGTACCCGTAGCGCCACGAACAAGCGCACGCAATCCCACGAAGTTACCGGGGTTGCGCGCAAGTCTGCCGCATCTGCTAAGCCCGCCCGCCAAGCAGCGAGCTCCGTTCGCGTCGTGCCGGCTTCGTCTAAGGCACGCCGCAAAGAGCTCGAGAAGGGCGAGAACCTCGAGGGCCTCTCTAAAGAGGAGAAGCGCGCCCGCAAGGCTAAGCAGCGCGCCAAGGAGGACCGCATCTATACGGTGTCGAATATCCTCCTCAAGCAGGACGAGGACTACACCAAGCGCCGTCGCATCTGGTGGATTGTGCTCGCCATTGGCATGGTGCTCGTCGTGGCAATTTGGGCCTCGCTGTACTTCGCTCCCGCTGGCATGGTGTCCAGCCCTGTCCAGATGGTCGGCATCGTTTTGTCCTATGTCATCATCCTAGGTGACTTTATCTACGACTTCGCTCGTATTCGTCCCTTGCGCAACATGTACCGCGTGCAGGCCGAGGGCATGTCCGAGAACAAGCTCAACGCTCTTATTGAGCGCGCGGCTGCCGAGGAGGACAAGAAGGACTCCAAGAAGAAGTAGCGTTTGCATACATACTTATCGCTAAGATATAAGGCGCGTCGTTTTTGCGGCGCGCCTTTTTACTGTTCTATAGATAGATGGAGTGGCACATGATTCGAGCTGCCCTGACGGTCGAGGAAGCTCTTGAGGGCATGAAGACCCTTGAGCTCAAGATTAAAAATTATGCGCGTCTCGTTGTCCGCAAGGGCGTAAACGTCAAGCCCGGCCAGGAGGTCGTCGTTCAGTCTCCGGTCGAGTGCGCGCCGTTTGCGCGCGTGGTGGTCGCGGAGGCCTATGCTGCCGGCGCCGGCCACGTGACGGTCATTTGGGCCGATGATGCCGTGACGAGGCTCACGTACGAGCATGTTGAGAAAAGCTATTTTGAGCAGACGCCCGAGTGGAAGCGCATGCAGCTGGATTCCTTGGCCCAGGATGGTGCCTGCTTTGTCTTTATCGAAGGTGCGGATCCTGCGGCCCTCAAGGGCATCGATCCAGCCAAGCCGGCCGCGGCATCAAAGGCGAGGAATACGCAGTGCAAAGTTTTCCGCCGTGGACTGGATTACAACATCAATCCGTGGTGCATCGCCGGCGCTCCGGTCGTGGCTTGGGCGCACGAGGTGTTCCCGGGAGACGCCGATGAGGTTGCAATCTATAAGCTGTGGAATGCGATTCTGCACACCGCGCGCGCCGATGGCCAGGACCCGGAGAGCGACTGGGAACTCCATGACGCCGCATTCGAAAAGAACCTGCGTTTCCTGAACGACAATCGTTTCGACTACCTGCATTACACCGCGGCAAATGGAACCGATCTGACGATTGGCATGACGAAGGGTCACGAGTGGGCCGGCGGCAAGGGCAAGACGCCCGATGGACACCCCTTCTTCCCCAACATTCCCACCGAGGAAGTCTTCACCTCGCCCGATCGCATGCGCGCCGACGGTGTCGTGTACTCGGCCATGCCGCTCATCCACCACGGCAATAAAGTCGAAGATTTTTGGATTAAGTTCGAGGGCGGCCGCGTGGTGGACTACGACGCCCGCGTGGGCAAGGCAACGCTTGCGAGCATTATTGACACCGATGAAGGTGCCGCTCATCTGGGCGAGGTCGCGCTCATTTCCAAGAACACGCCGATCCGCGAAAGCGGCGTTCTGTTCTATGACACGCTCTATGACGAGAACGCTAGCTGCCATCTCGCGCTAGGTGTCGGTTTCCCCGAATGCATCGAGGGTGGGTACGACATGTCCAAGGAAGAGCTCCTGGAGCATGGCGTTAACGTCTCGAGCACGCACGTCGATTTTATGATTGGCACGGACGACATCGATATTACGGGAATTACGCCTGATGGACGTGAAGTTGTGATTTTCCAGAACGGCCAATGGAGTTGGGAATAGTCCCAGACCGTGGTACAATGCCACCCGCGGGCCGTTAGCTCAGCTGGCAGAGCAGGGGACTTTTAATCCCAAGGTCCAGGGTTCGAACCCCTGACGGCCCACCATAGAAAAGAAAGCGATCGACTCCGGTTGGTCGCTTTTTTGTTGCCGCGACATGGGTTCAAACCCGTCGGGGCGCGGAGCTGAGTAAACGCGTGAGCGTTTGCCAGCGCAGCGCGCAAGGCGAGAAAGCGCCGCAGCGGCCGCCTGCGAAGCAGGCTGAACCCCTGACGGCCCACCCAAAGATTGCCGAGACGGTCAACTTCGGTTGGCCGTCTTTTTTGTCGCCCTTTCATGGGTTCGAACCCGTATCTAGCTATATATAAGAACGCTTGGCGAACAAAACCCGCCTTTTACCGATGGGTAACAAATAGCTGATGCCTTTGGAGTAAAGTAGCGCTCCAGAGATGACCGATGTCTCAATACTCATAAAACAGCTGGTCATCGCCAATATCAGAAGCCAATGCTTCAGTTTTAACCTCAGTGATGCGACTGAGGGACCTATTCATTTGTGAACAAAATATGGAGTGCGCGATTCCCGCCCACGGGACCCCT